>JBIJAD010000210.1:0-6930 GCA_044345955.1 Lysobacteraceae bacterium | reverse complement strand
ACCGCCTTGAAGATGCACTTGGGGAAGAAATTGCCGTCGGCGTTGGGGTCCCAGGTGCGCAGGATCCAGACACCGGCGGCGACCGCGAGCGCGGTCGCCGCCAGAATCCATCTGTCCTGGACTTTCAGCGCCTGCATGGCGGGCTTACATGCCCTGCATCTGCTGCATCATTTCCGTGTACTGGGCCATACCGCCCATCGAGAACCAGAAGATGTTGATCAGCAGGCCGATGATCGCCAGCACGGTCGCGACCCAGCACCAGGTCTTGGCGGTGTCCGAGGCCCGGCGGGCGCCGTCGAGGTCGCCCTGATTGAGCAGGGTGTTGACCTTGTTGGACTGCACGATCGCGATGATGCCGAGCAGGCCCAGCGGGCAGCACAGGCAGGTGGCGAGCACCGTGGAGATGATGGCCCAGGCCAGATGATTGGGAACGCTGCCGGGTGCGACGCTGATGTTCATGCGGTATCTCCGTCTCGGTCGTGGCGGATGGCGCCGGGAGGGACGCCCGCCGGACCCCCCGGCGGCCGTGGCGCGGCCTGTCGCCATTGTGCCGATTCCGCCGCCGCGCGCAATCGCCGCGCCCGGCAAGGCGGCACGGAACGTGCGTTCAGGCCGCGTCGCCGCGCAGCGCGCGGACCCGTGCTTCCAGCAATGCCGCGGTCGCTTCGCGGCCGTCGATCGGCGCCTCGGCGACCACTTCGATCTCCGCGCGGAAACGTCGCGGTACCCGCATCCGGGCGAGACGGCCGTCGCGCTTGCTCCACATGCTGCCCCACATGTTCTTCAGTGCCATCGGCACCACCGGGACCGGGCGGCGGGCGAGGATCCGCTCGACCCCGGCCTTGAACGGGGCGATCGCGCCGTCGCGGGTGAGTCCGCCCTCGGGGAAGATGCCGACGATCTGGCCGTCGGCGAGGGCCGCATCGACCTCGTCGAAGGCGCGACGCATCAGCTCCGGGTCCTCCTTCGCGCCGGCGATCGGGATCGCCTTGGCGGTGCGGAAGATCCAGCGCATCACCGGGATGTTGAAGATGCGGTAGTACATCACGAAGCGCACCGGGCGCGGGATCGATGCGGCCAGGATCAGCGCGTCCATGTAACTGACGTGGTTGCACACGATCAGCGCCGGGCCCTCGTCGGGGACGTGCTTCTCGATGCCGTGCAGACGTGCCCGGTACAGGGTGCGCACCAGCAGCCAGCTCAGGAAGCGCATCAGGAACTCGGGCACCAGCGTGAAGATGTAGATCGCGACCACGAGATGGGCGATCGCCAGCGCCAGGAACAATTGCGGGATGGTCAGACCGGGCAGCGGAAGGGTGATTCCACCGATCGTCACGCGCTCCATCTGCAGCGCGATCGCCAGCACCGCCGCCATCACGATGAAGAACGCGTTCTGGATGTTGACCGCGGAGATCGTCCGCGACAGCTCGCTGCGCGGGGTGCGGCTCTGCACCAGCGCGAACAGCGGCACGACGAAGAAACCGGCAAAGGCGCCGATCAGGGTCAGGTCGACCACGATCCGCCAGCCGCCGGGCGCGGCCAGAAAACCGGCGATGTCCAGCCCCGTCTGCGGCGGCAGGCCCGGGCGGGCGAAATACAGATCGAACAGGAATACCGCCATGCCGAACGCGCCCAGCGGCACCAGGCCGATTTCGACCGTGCGCGCCGACAGCTTTTCGCACAGCAGCGAGCCGATGCCGGTGCCGACCGAGAACAGCGCGAAACAGAACAGGTACAGCACCTCGTTGCTGCCGAGGTACTGCTCGGCGTAGGTCGGCAACTGCGCGGTGAGTACGGTGCCGAAGAACCAGAACCAGGAAATGCCGAGCATGCTGTTGCGCACCGCCGGCTGCCGGCGCGCGAGCCGCAGCACGCGCAGCGATTCGGGAATCGGGTTCAGATGCACCTTCAGGTCCGGCGCGCCCGCATCCACCGGCGGAATCCGCCGGCTGACCAGGTTGCCGGTGATCGCCAGCAGCACGATGGCCGCGGCCGCGGCTTCCGCGCCCCACTCGCCGGCGACCTTGAAGATCAGGCCGCCGACGATCATGCCGATCAGGATCGACATCGAGGTGCCCATCTCGACCAGGCCGTTGCCGCCGGTGAGCTCCTCGGGCTTCAGCACCGAAGGCAGGATCGAGTACTTCACCGGACCGAACAGAGTGGACTGCATGCCGGTGCCGAACAGCGCCACCAGCAGCAGCGGCATGCTCTGCAGCAGGAAGCCCACCGCGGCGATCGACATGATGACGATCTCCATCGCGGTGGTGATCCGGATCAGGCGCGCCTTCTCCAGTTTCTCGGCGATCTGCCCGGCGGTGGCCGAGAACAGGAAGTAGGGCAGGATGAACAGCGCCGGGGCGAGATTCGTGTACAGCGTGCGCTGCTCGGCCGGCACGCCCAGCCAGAACAGCATGCCGATGATCGCCTGGCGGTAGACGTTGTCGTTGAAGGCGCCGAGCGACTGGACGATGAAGAACGGCAGGAAGCGGCGTTGCCGCAACAGTTCGAACTGGCTGTAGGCCATGCGCGCTCCGCGGAGCCGGCTCCGCCGGCGGTGGTCCGGCGGAGACTAGCAGGTTGTCGCGACGGGCCGCATCCGGGCGGTCGCGTGGACAAGCGGCTTCATCGGGTCTCCAGCGTCTCCAGCAGCTCCGACAGCGCCATGCCGCGGCGTTTCCACGACCAGAACAGCGGTGCCGGCAAGGCCACCCGGCGCCAGGTCCGCGCGCCGGGCCGGTTCGCCGCGCTCGCATTGGCCGTGCGCAGCCAGTCGAGCAGGGCGCGCTCGGCCGCGCCGGGCGCCGTGCGGTGCAGTGGCTCGCTGGGCAGGAATTCGACCAGGTAGAGGTGGCGCGCGGTGCGCACCAGCGCGTCCGGCCAGCCGCGGCCGTCGGCGCAGCGCGCGAGCAGGGCTTCGCGCCCGGGCGCCCGATGCCGGCGCGGGTCGGGCAGCCCGTGGCATTCGATCGCCGGATCGGCTTCGGCGCATTCGAGAAAGGCCCGGCGCAGGCCGCTGTCGTGGGCGCTGCAGTCGGCATGGCCGTGGATCGAGCGCGCCACCGCCAGCGCCCGCCGCCGGCGCAGGACCCGCTGCGGCAGCGCGCCCAGCCATGCCTCCGCTGGCATTTCCTCCGATCCGGGCGGGCCGAACCCCGGCAGCGGCAGGTCGAGGCCGTCCGCATGTTCGCGTACGGGGGCAAGAAACAGATCGTCGACGATCGTGGTCGTGTCGCCGTCGCCGTCGCCACGCGCGTGCGGCAGGCCGGCGTACTCGTCGCGGCAGGCCGGGTCGTCGAAGATCGACAGCGCGTCGATCCGGTGCCGCGGCGCCCGACCGCGCGCCGCGCGTTCGCCGTTTTCTGCGCGCAGCTCGGCGAACTCCGGCTCCGGCCACAGCAGCGCGGCGCCTGCCGCGGCGATCTTCGCCGGAGGCATCGCGGGATCGCCGCGATGCGTGCGCAGCACCGCGACCACGCACACCCGCGGGTCGGCGATGGCGAGCGCGTGGGGCGTTTGGGGGCGGTGCCGCACTTCGTCCAGCACCACGCGGACGCCATCGGCGACCGGTGCGCCGGCGTGGATCGCGATCTCGCGCCTCGGATCGAGACCGGCCGCGATCAGCCAACTGCGCGCGGCGCGCAGCAGTTCCGGGCTGGCGCACAGCACCCGCAGCCGCGGCCGGCGGACCGGATCGAGCGCAGCGAAGGCCTGCTCGCGCAGCCGCAGTGCAGCGAACGCGGCCGCCAGCAGGCGCTGCTGCATGCGCGACAGCCGCGGCCGCCGTCCGGGGCGTGCGGGTGGCCGTGCGCGCAGGTCCGCGCCCACCGGCGCGACCGCCTCCAGCACCGGCAACTTGCAGGCGCCGAGCCGGATCGCCCGCGCCGGCGGCAGATCGAGCAGGCTGTCTCCGGCGGCCGTGACCTCGGGCCCGGTCGCAACCAGCAGGTCGATCTGCAGCCGGCGGCTGCCGTCCGCGGTTTCGGCGAGCAGCCGGAACGCGCCGGGCAGGGGTTCGTCGTCGGTCGTCTGCTGCAGCGCCGCCGTCGCCGAGGTCGCCAGCCAGACCCGGAACGGCGCACGCAGCGCCGGCGGCAGGAACAGCCGGGCGTGGCGCATCAGGCTTGAGCGGTCCGGGTCGGGGCCGTCGCCGGTATCGCCGAGGCCCGTATCGCCAAGGATGGCCGCGCGCAGGCGCTGCTGCAGCGCCTGCCCGGCGGCCAGCAGACGCAGCCGGGCATGTGCCTGTCCGCCACCGGCCCAGCACCAGACCAGCAGCGCCTGCAGCACCCAGCGCAGCCCGCTGCCGGGCGCCAGCCGCAGGCGATAGCGCGCCTGCGGCGGCGGTGCGGCTGCGGCGTCCGGATCGCAGGCGCGGCAATGGAGCAGAGTCGGATCGTCGCCGCCGAGCAGATCGTGGGCCAGCAGCGCATGCAGGATCGCCCGCTGCTGGGCCGGATTGAAGTTGTCTACCCTTGCCCGGCAGACCGCGCCCGCGCACCACCAGCGCAGCAGCGAGGCCGTCGCCGGCGGGAAGCGCGCCAGCGCAGCGTCGCGCGCCCGCGCATCGTCCAGCGCGGCGCACAGCCGGCGTGCGCGATAGTCCAGCGCGGCGTGCAGCGGCGGCGCAGGCTCCGGGTCCGGCGCCGGCCGTCGCGTGAAGTCCTTGATCCTGTCCTCTGGCCTGCGCCGGGCCCTCGGGCCCGGCGATCGCAGTCGTGCCGTCGACATGTCCCCACCCTTCCTGGTGCAAGGCGTGCACACTAACAAAATGTTTGATAAGGTACAAACCACTTTTTTCCATCGCCGGCGTGCACCGGCCTAACCTCGGGAAAATGAGCAATGAACACATCGCGTTCAGCGAACGGCTGCGCGCAGCCCTGCGGCGGGCGGGACTCGGCGAGAGTCCCGTCGAGGTGGTGCGCCTGCTCGCCCGTTTCGGCGGCGAGCCGGTCTCGCAGCAAGCCGTCTCCGGCTGGCTGAAGGGGCGCGCAATGCCAAGGCAGGCGAATCTCAGGGCGTTGGCGAAGATGCTGTCGATGGAGCCGCAGCAGTTGCAGTACGGCGACGACGGCCGGCGCAGCCGGGACGGCCGCGGCGAGGGCCGGCTCGATCCGCGCGATCAGCTCGCGATCGAGGCTTATCTGCAACTGCCGCCTGGGCAGCGCAAGCTGCTGCGGCATCTGATCGAGGAGTTCGTCAAGTCCGCGATCGTCCGCAAGGGCTGATCGCCGCGAACACGACCCGCGCGCCCTTCCGGATGCGTGGGCGCGCCGCGCATCACAATTTGTTGTGGTGCGTGTCTCCAATCGCCTGTTTCACACCCGCCTGCGACGCCGGCCTAAGGTCGGCGCATGAAAACGGAACAAGAAGCGTTCAGCGAGCGCCTCCGCGCCGCACTCCGCCAGGCAGGCATGAGCGAAAGTCCCGCCGAACTCATGCGTCTGCTGGCGCGGTTCGGGGGCGAACCCGTCTCGCAGCAGGCCATCTCCGGCTGGCTCAACGGCCGCGCCATGCCCCGTCAGGGCAACATGCGGGCCCTCGCGCGCATGCTGTCGATGGAGCCGCAGCAACTTCAGTACGGCGACAGCGGCCGCAAGGTCCGCGAGCCGCGCAGCGATTACCGGGTCAACCCGCACGACCAACTGGCGATCGACGCCTTCCTCAAATTGCCGGCCTCGCAGCGCAAGCTCGTACGCAGCCTGATCGAGGAGTTGGCGAAGCAGCAGGCGCCCGGCAAGGCCGCGAAGAAGCCGCGCTGAGCGCGGCGGTGCGATGACGCCGGCGATCGTCGACGGCGATCTGCTCGATCAGCCGGTCGAGGTCATCGTCAATGCCTGGAACCGCAACGTCATCCCGTGGTGGCTGCTGCTGCCGCAGGGCGTCTCCGGGGCGATCAAACGGCGCGCCGGCGTGAGGCCGTTCATCGAGATCGGCCGCACCGGGCCGTTGCCGCTCGGCCAGGCGCGGTTGACCGGCGCCGGTCGCCTGCCGTACCGCGCGATCATCCATGTCGCCGGCATCGACCTGCTGTGGCGCGCATCGGAACGTTCGATCCGGGATTCGGTGCGCTCGGCGATGGCCCTGGTCGAGGCCCACGGCTTCGGTTCGGTGGCATTCCCGGCGATCGGCGCCGGCTCCGGCGGTTTCGACGAACCGGCCGCGATCGCGTTGATGACCGATACGCTCGCAGGCATCGATAGCGCCGCCGAGGTGCGGATCGTGCGCTATCGCCCCGCGAAGCGCGGCTGAACGGGCGCGGCCGGCTGAGGCGCGAGGCTCACCCCCGCTCGCGCGCGATCGCCCGCCAGCCGATGTCGACGCGGTGAAACTCGCCGTCCCAGGCGATCCCCGCCACCGCCGCATAGGCCTCGCGCTGCGCCTCGGCCACGGTATCGCCCAGGGCGCACACGCACAGCACGCGGCCGCCGCTGGTGACGACACGACCGGCCTCGTCCAGGCGGGTGCCGGCATGGAAGACCTTGGTGCCCATCGGCAGCGGCGCATCGAGGCCGGAGATCGGGTCGCCGGTCTTCGGCGTGTCGGGATAGTGCGCCGCCGCCATCACCACGCCCAGCGAGGGGCGCGGGTTCCAGAGTGCGTCCACCCGATCGAGCCGATGATCGAGCGCGGCATCGACCAGATCCAGCAGATCGCTCTGCAGGCGCAGCATCACCGGCTGGGTTTCGGGGTCGCCGAAGCGCACGTTGAACTCGATCACCTTCGGCGCGCCGGTCTTGTCGATCATCAGGCCGGCGTAGAGGAAACCGGTGAACGGCACGCCGTCCGCGGCCATGCCGCGCACGGTGGGTTCCACCACCTCACGCATGATCCGGTCGTGCACTTCGGGCGTGACCACCGGCGCCGGCGAATACGCGCCCATGCCGCCGGTGTTGGGGCCGGTGTCGCCGTCGCCCACGCGCTTGTGGT
>JBIJAD010000226.1:0-6510 GCA_044345955.1 Lysobacteraceae bacterium | reverse complement strand
TCCAGGCCCGACATCACCGGCATGCGCATGTCCATCAGGACCACGTCGGGGCGGATCTGTGGGATCAGTTCGATCGCCTGGCGGCCGTCGGCGGCCTCGGCCACCACTTCCATGCCTTCGGCGAGCGCGAGCAGGGAGCGGATGCCCTGTCGCACCAGGGTCTGATCGTCGACCAGACATATGCGGATCATGTCGCCTCCTGTGTGCTCGTCATGATGTCTCGGATGCGCCGGCCGGCGCGCCCGCTGCGGCGCCCTCCGACGGAGATACGGGGTCTGGTCCGGGATGGAGGCGCCGCCATGCTCATGCGGCCTCCTGCGTCGGCCCGATCGCTCCCGGCGTCTGCGCGGGGATGGCGATGCGCTCGCCGCCGCGCGCGACCGGCAGGTACAGGCTGAGGGCGAAACCCTCCCCCGGCCGGGTGTCGATCTCGACCTGACCTCCGACCGCCAGCACCCGCTCGCGCATGCCGCGCAGCCCGTTGCCCGCGATCGGCGCCTCGGCGCCGCGGCCGTCGTCGCGGGCTTCCAGGCGCACCCCATCGGCCTCCCAGCGGTATTCCAGGCGCAACCGGCTGGCCTGGGCATGGCGGACGACGTTGGTCACGATCTCCTGGGTGCAGCGCAGCAGGACATGGGCGCGCTCGGCGTCGTCGAGCAGGAACGGCTGCGGGAAACGCATGTCGATGGCGAGCCCGGGCACGTTGTCGGCCAGCGGCAGCAGGGTCGCGGCCATATCGATGTCGTCGCTTTCGCGGATCCGGCTGACCGCTTCGCGTACGTCGCTCAGCAGCAGCCTGGCCAGGGTGTGGGCCTGGGAGACGTGCTCCTGCACCTTGCCCTCGGACAGATGGCTGGCGACCTCCAGATTCAGGCTCAGCGCGGTCAGGTGGTGGCCAAGCAGGTCGTGCAGCTCGCGCGCGATGCGGGTGCGTTCGTTGACGCGGACGCTCTCGGCCAGCAGCGCGCGGGTGGCGCGCAATTCGGAATTCAGCCGGCGCTGTTCTTCGCGGGCCTGCGCCTGCTGGCGCGCGACCAGACTCGTCGCGTACACGAAACCGGCGAATCCGGCATACAGCAGCGACTGCATCACCGCTTCGAGCGGCGTGAACTCGCGCTGCATGAACACCGGCACCACCGCCAGTTGGCTCAGCACCAGCCAGGCGATACCCAGGCGCAACGACAACAACCAGGGGAGCGCACAGGCCGCCACCATCAGCAGCACACTGCCGAGGCCGCTGACGCTGTAGTAGCACAGACCGATCGCCGCGGGCGTGAGCACCAGCAGCAGGATGTAGTCCGCCAGCCGCGGACGACGGATGCCGAAGCCCCGGGTCAGCAGCGCGTAGGCGATGCCGAACAGGGCGTAGCACAGCCACCCCTCCCAGCTCATCGGCAGCAGCGCGTCGGGGTCCTGGGCCCCCCACAGCTCCCAGACGATCCAGTCGTAGACCAGCGGCACGCCGACCACGCCCCAGGTGAAGAGCCCGGAGTAGCGAAGCAGCCGACCATGGTCCAGACGCATGAACATGGTCGCAGTGTAGGCCCTCCCGGCGACAGCCGAGCCCACCGGAAGTCATGCATCGCCCCGGCCGGGCCGCGGGCCCCTGAATCGCGGCCCGCGACCCGGAGCGGGCCACGGTCGCCGGTCCGGGGGCGGTCATGCGATAATTTCGCGTCCCACCCGTGCGGCCCCCGCCCGCGCACGCCACAGCCGGAGTCATTGGAATGTCGATCGCCATCCGCGACGTGCGCGAGCACGAGCTGGATTCCGTCCTTGCCCTGAACAATGCCGCCGGCCCCACGATCCTGCCCTTCGACCAGAACCGTCTGCGTCATTTCTTCGAGACCGCGGAATACTTCCGGGTCGCCGAGCGCGACGGCACCCTCGCCGGGTTCATGATCGGCGTCGGCAGCGACAGGGCCCACGATTCCAGCAACTTCCGCTGGTTCCGCGAGCGTTATCCGCATTTCTTCTACATCGACCGGATCGTGGTCGCCAGCCGCCGCCGCGGCGGCGGCGTCGGTCGCGCGTTCTACGCCGACGCCCAGAGCTACGCCGAACTGCGTTATCCGCTGCTGGCCTGCGAGGTCTTCCTCGACACCGCGCGCGATGTCTCCCTTCCCGACCCGGCGCTGCTGTTCCACGGCAGTTTCGGTTTCCGCGAGGTCGGCCAGCAGGTGATGCCCGAGACCGGGCTGCGCGCGGCGATGCTGATGAAGGATCTGTGCAGCTATCCCTGGGTGCACGAGACCTACGGCGAGCGGCTTCCCGACGCGCCCTGGCTGATCGCGCCGCGGGTGCGGACGCAGCCGTCGCGCGCCACCGGCACCGACGCATGAGCGCGGCGACGCCGTCCGCCAATTACGAACTCGCCGGCGACCTGAAGATCGGCCAGGTCGGCATCGCCAACTTGCGCGTACGCACGCTCGACATCGAACGCCTCGGCGCGGAGATGCGCGACCGGGTCGCGCGCGCGCCCAAACTGTTCGCGCGCGCCGCGGTGATCGTCGATTTCGGCGCCCTGCCCGCCACGCCCGACGTCGCCACCGCGCGCGCACTGCTCGACGCGCTGCGCGCGGCAGGCACCCTCCCGATCGCGCTGGCGTACGGCAGCAGCGACAACGAACGACTGGCGGTCGAACTGGGCCTGCCGCTGCTGGCCAAGTTCCGCGCCCAGTACGAGCCTTCCGAAACCGCGGCGACTGCCGCCGCGGACGCCGCCGCCGAAGCGCCAGCCCGCGCCCCGGCGCGCAAGGCCTCCGCGAGCCCGGCCGAGCCCGTACCGCCGAAGCCGGTGCCCGCGGCGGCCGAACCGGGCATGCTGCAGACCGCGCCGATCCGCTCCGGCCAGATCTACGCCGAACAGCGCGATCTCACCGTGCTCGGCACGGTCGGCGCCGGTGCCGAAGTCATCGCCGACGGCTCGATCCACATCTACGGCGCCCTGCGCGGTCGCGCCCTCGCCGGCGCCCGCGACAACCCGCAGGCGCGCATCTTCTGCCGCGAATTCCACGCCGAACTGGTGGCGATCGCGGGCCACTACCGGGTCATGGAGGATATTCCGGCCAAGGTGCGCGGCAAACCCGCGCAGGTCTGGCTGGAGAACGGCACCATTCACATCGCCGCGCTCGGCTGAGCGCGGTCACTGCAACGGGAGAACGACTTTGGCCGAAATCATCGTAGTCACATCGGGCAAGGGGGGCGTCGGCAAGACCACCACAAGCGCGAGCCTCGCCTGCGGCTTCGCGCGCCGCGGCAAGAAGGTCGCGGTGATCGACTTCGACGTCGGTCTGCGCAACCTCGACCTGATCATGGGCTGCGAACGCCGGGTCGTCTACGATTTCGTCAACGTCATCCATGGCGAGGCTTCGCTGCGGCAGGCGCTGATCAAGGACAAGCGGTTCGAGAACCTGCACGTGCTGGCCGCCTCGCAGACCCGCGACAAGGACGCGCTGACCAAGGAAGGCGTCGAGAAGGTGCTCAAGGAACTGGCCGACGACGGTTTCGACATCATCCTCTGCGACTCGCCGGCCGGCATCGAGAAGGGCGCGTTCCTGGCGATGTACTACGCCGATCAGGCGGTGGTCGTGGTCAACCCGGAAGTCTCCAGCGTGCGCGACTCAGACCGCATCCTCGGCCTGCTCGCCTCCAAGACCCGCCGTGCGGAAGCCGGCGAGCGCGTGAAGGAACACCTGCTCCTCACCCGCTACAGCCCGGCGCGCGTCGAGACCGGCGAAATGCTCAGCATCAAGGATGTCGAGGAAGTGCTCGGCCTGAAGACGGTCGGCGTGATCCCCGAATCTCCCGACGTGCTCAACGCGTCGAACAAGGGCGAGCCGGTGATCCTGGACATGGAATCCAACGCCGGCCAGGCCTACGACGACGCGGTCGCGCGCCTGCTCGGCGAGGACCGTCCGATGCGCTTCACCCAGTTCGAGAAGAAAGGCTTCTTCAGCAAGTTGTTCGGGAGCTGAGCCATGTCGATCTTCGACTTCCTCAAGCCCAAGAAGAACACCGCCTCGATCGCGAAGGAGCGCCTGCGCATCATCGTCGCGCAGGAGCGCACACATCGCGGCGCGCCGGATTATCTGCCGCTGCTGCAGCGCGAACTGCTGGAGGTGATCCGCAAGTACGTCAGCGTCGATGTCGACGCGGTCAAGGTCGAGATGGCGAAGGACGGCGAACACGACGTGCTCGACATCACCGTCGCGCTGCCCGACGAGCGCACGCCGGCGGCCTGAATGTCGTCCGCGGACGCGTCGTCGGTCAGGACCCTCGGCGAAATCGACATCGCCGACGCTGCCGCGCTGCTCGCCCGCTTCGGCCTGCGTCTGGAACTGGTCGCCGACGGCGCGCCGATTCCCGGCAGTTTCTGGGGCGAATCCGAGGCAGGCGTGATCGGCAACACGGTGCACGCGCGTCGCGACACCCCGCTGCATTCGCTGCTGCACGAAGCCTGCCACCTGATCGTGATTCCGCCGCAGTTGCGCTATCGCGTGCACACCAACGCCAGCGATTCGCAGTACGAGGAGGACGCGACCTGCTATCTGCAGTTGCTGTTGTCCGCCGAACTGCCGAGCTTCGGCCTGGAGCGCGCGCTCGCCGACATGGATGCCTGGGGCTACACCTTCCGGCTGGGCTCGGCGCGGGCCTGGTTCGAGAACGACGCCGAGGACGCCGCAGCCTGGCTGCAGGAACTGCCGCATCTGCGCGGACTGCCGGGCGGCGCGTCTGCGGCCTGATCGCGAGGACGGTATTTCGGCGGCATGACCACGGAGGCATGACCTCGAAGGCATGACCGCAGACGCACCCTTGCGCACCCCGTCCCGCCGCACTAGCCTGCCGGGCAGACGCCATCCGGCCCGGAGATCCGACGTGAAACTTCGCCATCCCCTGCTCGCCCTCGCCATCGGCGCGGCGCTCCTCGGCCTGTCCGGCTGCCGCGACGATGCCCCGAAACCCGACGTCGCCGGCCCCGGCGCCACCGCCACCACCGGCGCTCCCGACAAGAACGCCGATGCCTTCGTCGCCCGGGTCAACGCCGAGCTGCGCGAGGTCTATCCAGAACTCACCGCCGCGCAATGGCTGTCCTCGACCTACATCAACGACGACAGCCAACTGGTCGCGGCAAAAGCCAACGAGCGCTACCTGACACGGCTCAACGGCTGGATCCGCGCCGCCAAACCGTTCGAAGGGCAGACGATGTCGCCCGAGAGCGCCCGCGCGATCCTGCTGCTGAAGCTGTCGACCGCGATGCCGCCACCGAACGACCCGAAAAAGCTCGCCGAACTGACCCGGATCGCGACAAAAATGGAAGGCGATTACGGCGCCGGCAAATACTGCACCGGCAGCGGCGAAGCGCAGGTCTGCCGCGATCTGGGCCAATTGAGCGAAGTGCTGGCCTCCAGCCGCGACTACGACGCGCAGATGCAGGCCTGGCAGGGCTGGCACACGATCTCGCAGCCGATACGCAAGGACTACGCCCGCTTCGTCGAGCTGGTCAACGAGGGCGCGAAGGAAATGGGCTTCGCCGACGCCGGCGAGATGTGGCGCTCCGGGTACGACATGAGCCCGGCGGAAATCGCCGCAGAAACCGACCGCCTCTGGGGCCAGGTCAAGCCGCTGTACGAACAACTGCACTGCTATGCGCGCACCAAACTGCAGGCCGAGTACGGACCGGGCAAGGGCGCGGTCGCCGGCGGCATGCTCCCGGCGCACCTGATGGGCAACATGTGGCAGCAGGACTGGGGCAATCTCTGGGACATCCTCGAACCCTACGAGGGCGCCGGCAGCCTCGACATCAACGCCGCGCTGCAGAAGCGGTACCAGTTCCACTACGCCCAGGCCGTGGCCAAGGCCGGCCCCGGCGCCGACAGCGCGAAGCTGGCCGGCGCCGAACGCGATGCGCAGTTGGCGATCGCGAAGGAAATGACCCAGCGCGCCGAATCCTTCTACGTCTCGCTGGGCATGCCCGCGCTGCCCGACAGCTACTGGCAGAAGACCCAGTTCATCCAGCCGCGCGACCGCGACGTGGTCTGTCACGCCAGCGCCTGGGACCTGAACTATGCCGGCGACGTGCGCACCAAGATGTGCATCAAGCCCAACGAGGAAGAGTTCACCACGATCTATCACGAACTCGGCCACGTCTATTACTACCTCGCCTACAACAAACTGCCGCCGCTGTTCCAGACCGGCGCGCACGACGGTTTCCACGAGGCGATCGGCGACACCATCGTGCTGTCGATGACGCCCGATTACCTGCAATCGATCGGTCTGGTCGACGCCGGCGCGCAGACCCGCGAATCGCTGATCAATGCGCAGATGCGGATGGCGCTGGCCAAGGTCTCGTTCATGCCGTTCGGGCTGATGATCGACCGCTGGCGCTGGGGCGTGTTCGACGGCTCGATCAAGCCGGAGAACTACAACAAGGCCTGGTGGGAGCTGAAGGCGAAGTACCAGGGCGTGGCCCCGGTCGCTCCGCGCGGCGAGGAATTCTTCGACGCCGGC
>JBIJAD010000012.1:0-24804 GCA_044345955.1 Lysobacteraceae bacterium | reverse complement strand
AGTTCTACGATCTCATGACGCTGGACGAATACCTCACCGTGCAGGGCGCCGGAAGTCTGCTGCGCAAGGTGATCGGCGCGGCCTTCCGCACCGAGTACGGCGCCGGCATCGACGAACTGGGCGCGATCGCCTTCCTGCGTCTGGCCCAGAGCGACCGCCGCGGCAAGTTCGCGCAGGTCGGCGCCCATGGCGGCGAGGGCTTCCACGTGGTCGACGGCAACGATCGGATCGCGACCGAACTGGCCGCGCGGCTGTCCTCGCCGGTGCTGGTCGGCCATCGTCTGGTCGCGATGCGTCGGATGTCCGGCGGCGCGATCCGGCTCACCTTCGACATCGGCGGCCGCCGGGTGCAGGCCGATCACGATGCGGTGGTGCTGGCGCTGCCGTTCAGCGTGCTGCGCGAGGTCGAACTCGACGAGAGTCTGGATCTGCCGACCTGGAAGCAGCATGCGATCCGGCAGTCCGCACTCGGCGACAGCACCAAGCTGATGGTCGGCTTCCGCGAGCCATACTGGTCGCTGCGCCACGGCAGCAGCGGCGCCGGTTACGGCGATCGCGCGCGGCTGCAGTCCACCTGGGAAACCAATCCGAGCAAGGCCGGCGAACGTCGCGCCGTGCTCACCGCGCAGATCGGCGGCGCCGAGGCGCGGGCGATGGATCCGCGCCAGTTGCAGGGCGAGGCCATGCGCTTCCTGGTCGATCTGCAGGCCGCACTGCCCGGCGCCCACGCGGCGGCGCAGCGCAGCGCCAACGGCGACCTGCTCGCGGCGATGTACAACTGGAGCCGCAATCCGCTGAGCAAGGGCGCCTACACCTGCCAGCGTCCGGGCTATTTCACGACCATCGCGCATCACGAGGCCAAGTCGGTCGGCAAGGTGCTGTTCGCCGGCGAACACACCAGCAGCTTCTACGAGTGGCAGGGCTTCATGGAAGGCGCGGCCCTGTCCGGCCTGCGCGCCGCGGGCGAAGTGATGGCGCTGGCCAATACCGGTGTGCGCCGGCGGATCGCGGTGCGCTGAGTCGCCGTCTCGCGCCCGCCTGCGCGCTGCGCGGGCGGGCGATGGCAGATGCCGATCAGCGGCAGGGTGCCAGTACCGTCTGGATCTCGCGGTTGAGCAGGTCCATCACCGCTTTGTCGCTCCCGCCGGTGATGTCGTTGAGGGTTTTCCCCGGCGCTCTGGCCTGGAAATCGTCGGCGCGCTTGCGCTCCTTCGCGCTCAGTTCGATCGGGTCGTTCACCGGCAGGCCGTTCTGGCTGCGCAGCGTGTTCATGGTCCAGCGGAAGAAGCGTTTGCCGGCTTCGGACCCGTAGAACTTGTCCAGGGTTCGGATCTGCTGCGGCGTGAAACGGTCGCGCAGCAGCGTGTCGTAGACCGCGACCAGTGCGGCGTCGTCGATGGCGCGCACGCAGCGGTCCATTTCGGGTTTGATCTGCCCTTTGCCCAGCGCGGCTTCGGCGCCGATCTTGATGCCGGCGATCGCCGCGCGCGAGAGCTGGACGGCGGTCGCGGACGGCCGCTTGCCGGCCGCACTCTGCGCCGGCGCCGGTTGCGCCCCCGCGTGAACAAGGCCCGCGAACAGCGCGAGCGAGAGCAGACAGGCGGACAGGATGCGCATGGGAGTGACTCCGGTGGGCGGGGGGATGCGGCGCGCCATCATCATGCCATCGCGCCGACGGGCCCGGAAGCGCGGCCGCTTGACCGCCCGGCATGCGCGCGCAAGGCTTGCGCGTGGAGGATGGCACCATGACCGGTCTGAAGAACGTTCGCAGGCGTCGCGACGATGCGCTCAGCCGAATCGACTGGCAGGCGCTGGAACGCCTGCTCGCGGCTTACTACCGCGATCTGGGCTGGTGGGTGGAGCATTGCGGCACCGGCGCCGGCGCATCGCGCTTCGATGGCGGCGTCGATCTGCGCCTGCGCCGCAATGCCGAGATCGTGCTGGTGCAGTGCAAGCACTGGAACGCGAAACAAGTCGCCCACAACGCGGTGCACGAATTGATCGGGGTGATGGTGAACGAACGCGCGACGGGGGCGATCCTGATCAGCAGCGGCGAATTCACCCGGGCGGCGATCGCGGCCGCGCAGCGCAACGGGCTGGTGACGTTGATCGACGGCGACGCCCTGCGCGGCATGGTCGGCACGTTGCCGGATACCCCGGATCCGGTCGATCCCTTCGTCGAGGCGTCTGCGGTCGCGCGCTCGCCATCGCGCGCGCAGGCGCGTGATGGGCGGCGACGTCCGCAGTGGCGGTTGTGGCTGATCGCGCTTGCGTGCGCGGTCGGTTTCGTGGCGCTGGTCCGCGCGATGCTCGATCGCACCGCCGACACCGCCGGTGAACCGCCGCAGGAGCGCGCTTCGGCGCCGAGGCCGACCGTCATCTTCCACGAATCGCGACCCGTCGAAGCGTCTGCGCCCGTCGAAACGCCGCCGCGGCTGCCGACCGAGGCCGAGATTCGCGAATCGCAGCGCAAGGCCGACGAAGCGATGCGGGTGATCGAGGAAACGACGGCCGAGATGTGATCGCGGTGTCGGGGGCGATTCGTCCATGCGTCCCATGCGGACGCCGCAGGATGCGTGGCGCGACACCCGCCGTCGCATCGTCGGCTTCCAGCCCCTCGTCGCCGATCAACGCACGATGACCCCAGGCTGAAGCCCGGAAAACAACGTGCGGACGATCACGGATCGACGCGGCGCTCGGGTGTCTGATGCGACCAGCGGGCACGAAGCCTGCGGAGCATGGACGCCCGCGCCGCCGGCATCCGGTCTCCCCCGACTCCGGCGGCGATTCCAGGATGAATCCCATGCGCCTTTTCCCCAGCAGGCCCCTCGCCGTGGCGCTCGCCGCCACCGTGCTCGCCGCCGGCATGAGCATCGGCACCGCCAACGCCAACGGCTGGCCCCAGCCCAACATCCCCTGCAACGAAAACAACGCCGGCACGTTCTTCGACGTGCAGTACTACGGGCAGTGGCAGCGACTGCAGATCACCTATTACTGCGATGGCATCGAATGGCAGCTCTGGCAGGTCTGCGATCTCAGTCCCGGCGGCATCTGCTACGCCTATTGAGGCGGCCGATCTGCGGCGGTCCTGTCGCCGGCCGCCGCAGGTCGCAGGCGAAGCGGCGCCCCAGGCAAGACGCCCTCTCGGAAGTCGCCTTCTTGCAGGGCTGCGGTCCGTTCAACTCCCGAGAGCCCGCAGCGTCTGCAGATCGCGATCGCCCGCGAAAAACTCATGCAGGGCACGACCGAAGAGGGGCTCGTCGGGGGCGGCGCACTCGAACAGCGTCATGCAGGAACGGAACTTGAGCGCATCCAGCCAGCCGAAGATCGCTTCGGCCGCGACGCCACGATGAGTCAACACCGCGCGAGTGCTGTCGCGCAGCCTTGCGCCCAGTAACGGGTGGGCCAGATAGGCCTCCGCTTCCCGGAGGGAAGCGATTGCGTACCGTCGATTCATTTCGCTGGTGCCCAGCCCTGCGATCTGCGGGAATACGTACCAGATCCAGTGGCTCTTCTTTTTCCCTTCCATGAGCTCGGCCATCGCTTCGGAGAAGTTGATTTCCTGCGCGACGACGAAGCGATTCAAGTCGAATGGATCATCGGCCGACGATTCCGTTCCGTGCATGTCATCACCCCTGTGTGTTGGTTTTCTGGGCCAGATTCCGCAGCCACTCGAAGTTGCTCCAGTAGCCGCGATCCCCGTTCGGCGAATTGCGATGATTGTGGATATGGGGCTCGAGCACCTGGTAGCAATGACAGATGCTGGCCTTCCAGTTGGCGGCGATGAGTGTCGGGGATCCGAACCCGGATCGAAGCAGGGCGGCGGCGACATCGTAGTTCGCGGCGACGTGGGAGGCCTGGGTTTTCTCGTCGTCCGTCCATTGCGCGTAGTCCTTGCCGGAGAGGACTTCCCTGACGGTCTTGCGCGAATTGCGGATGCCGTCGTTCTGCAGCCATTCGACGATGCGCAGCGTGTTCTGGGCCTCGTTCGCCGCCTGTGCTGCAGTCAACTGCCTCGACATCACGCGCAACTGGCGATAGTAGATGACGGCCGTGATGACGACCGCCGCCAACGTGGCGAGCTGTATCGCAATCACGGCCCAGTCGTACAACGTCCTGGGGCTTTCCGGGGCCATGGCAGTCCTCCTTTTTCCGTCGATTTTCCGTCGATCTTCCGTTGTCGATCAGGCACCGCGGTGTCCGATCGGGTCTTACTTCACCCGCTCCACCTTCGCCCGCGTGTTGAAGCCCTTCACCGCGAGATACCAGGCGTTGCCCATGATGCTCGGGTTGATGCGCACCTCGGGGCTGTCCAGACGGGCGCCGACGAGACTGGCGTCGTCGATCTGGCGCCAGACCTGGCCGTTGTCGAGGGTGTAGGTGCGGCCGCGGCCGAAGCCGCGGAATTCGCCCTGGATGCGGGCGACGATCGGTTCGTCGGAACCGAAATGGAAGAAGCCGCGGTTCTCTTCTTCGACCTTGTCCTTGGCCTGGGCCGCCGCCTCGCTGGCGACGGTGTCGATCTTGCGCCCGAGCCAGGCGTTGAGCCGGGCCAGTTCTTCCGGGCTGAGCTTGTCGAGACCGGCGGCCTTGAACTCCTCGGGGCTCATCTCCTGCTGGATCGGTTTCTGCTGCGCCAGCACGGCGAAGGGCGCAGCGGCGGCGGCGACAGCGGCAACCAGGGCGAGCGAGAGCAGCGGGCGGGCGAAGGGCATGACGGGACCTTTGGGGATTTCGCCGGAGGCGGGACGCGGCTAGTGTAGAGCCACCGTCCCCCTGTCGATACCGCGTGTCCGCCGTTGCCGCCCCGCCGCTGGAGACCCTGTTGGCGCTGCCCGCCGCGGCGGCGCTCGGCCCGGCCGGGCGTGCGCTGCTGGAGGCCGCCGCGGGTCCCGAGCCGCTGCCGCCGGCGATCCTCGACCCCCTGCGCGAGACCCTGGACGCGCTGGCCCGGCTCAACGCCGACAACGACGTGCTGCTGGCGACGATCCTGTACGACCTGCCGCAGTGGCGGGCGCGGGTGGAGCCGCGGCTGGCGGCCGAATGGCCGGGCGTCGCGACCCTGCTGGAAGGCCAGCGCGCGGCCGCGCAGGTGTGGACCCTGCACGCGGCCGACGCCCGCGGCCGCAACGCCGAGGGCCTGCGTCGGCTGCTGCTGGTGATGGTCCGCGACCTGCGCGTGGTGCCGATCCTGCTGGCGCGGCAACTGGCGCTGATGCACGCCGCCGGCCGCCTGCCCGAAGACGAACGTCGCGCGCTGGCGCGCCTGACCCGCGACATCCACGCGCCGCTGGCCAACCGGCTGGGCATCTGGCAGTTGAAGTGGGAACTGGAAGATCTGGCGCTGCGGCATCTGGAGCCGGACACCTACAAGGCGATCGCGCGCTGGCTGGACGAGAAACGCGGCGACCGCGAGCGCTACATCGAGACGGTCAAGCGCACCCTCGGCGATGCGCTGCGCGCGCAGGGCGTGGAGGCGGAGGTCGCGGGCCGGCCCAAGCACATCACCAGCATCTGGAAGAAGATGCAGAAGAAGCGGGTGCCGATCGGCGAGCTCTACGATCTGCGCGCGGTGCGGGTGATGGTGAAGGACCTCCCGTCCTGCTACGCCGCGCTGGGCGTGGTGCACGCGCTGTGGACGCCGATCCCCAGCGAATTCGACGACTACATCGCCCGGCCCAAGGCCAACGATTACCGCTCGCTGCACACCGCGGTGGTCGGGCCCGAGGGCAAGACGCTCGAAGTGCAGATCCGCACCCACGAGATGCACGCCCAGGCCGAACTGGGCGTGGCCGCGCACTGGCGCTACAAGGAGGGCCGCAGCGCGCCTTCGGATGCCGGTCTCGACCGCAAGATCGAATGGATGCGGCGGTTGCTGGACGGCGGCCGCGACGGCGCCGACGACGGCGGCCTGGCCGCGGCCTTCGACAGCGAATTGATCGAGGACCGCATCTACACCCTGACTCCGCAGGGCGACGTGATCGATCTGCCGGTCGGCGCGACGCCGCTGGATTTCGCCTATCACGTGCACACCATGGTCGGTCACCGCTGCCGCGGCGCCAAGGTCGACGGCCGGATCGTGCCGCTCGATTACAAGCTGCGCAGCGGCGAGCGTGTGGAGATTCTGACCGCGAAGACCGCCGAACCCCGCCGCGACTGGCTGATCGCGGCGAACGGTTTTCTGGCCAGCGGCCGTTCGCGCGACAAGGTGCGCGCCTGGTTCCACAAGCTGGACCGCGCGCGCAACGTGCAGGCCGGGCGCGAACTGCTGGAGAAGGAGCTGCGCCGGCTGTCGCTGCTGCAGGCGGATCTGACCCCGATGCTGGCGAAGTTCAACGCCCCGAGCCTGGACGACCTCCACGTGCTGGTGGCGCTGGGCGATGTCGGGCCGCATCAGGTCGGGCGCGCGCTGCTCGACCACGAGCGCGCCGCGCAGGATGCGCGCGACAGCGACGCCGCCGCGCGCAACGACGCGCCGCGACCGCCGAAGCTGCCGCGTGCGGGCGCCGGCGGTGGGGCCTTCACTGTGGTCGGCGTCGATAACCTGCTGGTGCAGATCGCGCGCTGCTGCCAGCCGCTGCCGGGCGAGCCGATCGCCGGCTATCTCACCCGCGGCCGCGGGGTCAGCGTGCATCGCGCCGACTGCGCCGCCTTCCTGCGGCTGTCGGCGACCCAGCCGCAGCGGGTGCTGCCGGTGGAGTGGGGCCGCAGCGGCGGCGGCCACGTCGCGGCGGTCAGCGTCGAGGCGGTGGACCGCCGCTGGCTGCTGAAGGACCTGACCAATCTGATCGCCCAGGACGACGCGCACGTGCTGTCGATCCGGAGCGATGCGCTCGACGGCAGCCGGGTGCGGCTGCAGTTGCAGTTGCGGGTACGCGATCACGAACAGCTCACCCGCCTGCTCGGCCGGATCGACAGCCTGCCCGGCGTGGAGGCGGTGCGGCGGGCGTAGCGGCGGAACCTCGTCCGCACTGCGCACGCTGCGGTCACCGCGGTTTGTCCGGCGCAGACGCTATGCTTGCGCGGTGAATCCGCTGCGCGATCGCATCCCGTCCCTTGTCCTTGCGCGCTGGCCGTGGCTGCTGGCGCTGTCGGTCGTGCTGCTGATCGCGCTCGGCGCGCTCCTGCGCGGGCCGGTCGCGGAATGGTTGTGGCCGGAGGCGGAAGCCGAGCGCCTGCGCCGGCAGGCCGAAGCCGCGCTGACCCGCGGCCATCTCAGCGCCGAGGACGGCAGCGGCGCGCGCGAGTTGTACGAAGCCGCGATCGCGATCGACCCGGATCGTGCCGAACTGCGCGCGGGCCTGGGCCGGGTCGCCGCGGCCGCGCTGGCGCAGGCGCGCAGGGCGCTGGACGACGGACGCCTGCAGGATGCGCAGCGTCACCTGCGGCTGGCGCGCGCCTTGTCGGCGCCGCGGGCGCAGACCGATGCGCTGGCCGATGCGCTGCGCCGCCGTCAGGCCGCCGTCGCGGGGCTCGACGGGCTGTTGGCCGCGGCCGAGACCGCGCGCGCGGCCGGGCGTCTGCACGGCGTGGCCGACGCCGCGCTGCCGCTGTACGCGCGCATTCTCGCGCTGCAGCCCGATCATCAGCGCGCGCTGGAAGGCCGCGACGACGGCGTGTCGCTGCTGCTGCGCGACGCGCGCGCGGCGCTCGCCCGCGGCGATCTGGGCGAGGGCGGTGGGTGGATCGCCGCTGCCGCCGGCTACGACCCCGGCCACGCCGAACTGCCCGATGCCCAGGCCGCGCTGGCGCAGACGGTCGAGCGCGTGCGTCGTCGCGCCGATGCCGACCTGCGCGCCGGTCGCCTGAGCCGCGCCGCCGAGGGCTATCGCGCCTGGCGCGATAGCGGCGTGGAGACCGCCGACGCCGAGGCTGCGCTCGCTGCCGTCGCCCGTGCGCATGCGGTGCGCGCGCGCAAGGCGGCGGCCGATTTCGAATTCGAACGCGCCCGCGACGAACTCGCCGCTGCGCAAGCGCTCGCGCCGGAGGCGCCCGAACTCGCCGAAGCGCGCGCCGCGCTGGAGCGCTCAGAACGTGCCCATGCCCGCGCCCGCGCCGGCATGGTCGACACCACACCGAACGCCGCGCAGCGCCGCAAGGTGCGCGCACTGCTGCAGCAGGCCGCCGAGGCCGAAGCCCGCGGCGACTGGCTCACCCCGCCGGGCGACAGCGCTTTCGACGCACTCCGCGCTGCCCGCGCACTCGCGCCCGCCGATCCCGCCGTACGCGCCGCGCTCGCCCGCATGCTCCCGCACGCACGCGACTGTTTCGAAAACGAACTCCGCGACAACCGCCTGCAGCGCGCCCGCGTCTGCCTCGACGCACGCATCGCACTCGAAGACGAGGCCCGTGCCCTCACCGACGCCCGCACCCGCCTCGCCCAACGCTGGATCGCCATCGGCGAAGAACGCCTCCGCGCCGGCGAACTCGACGCCGCCCGCAACGCCCACGAATCCGCCCGCGCGCTCGATCCGCGTGCGGAAGGCCTGCGGGCGTTCGCCGAGCGATTGCGGGCGGCGGGGGCGGTGGAGCGCTGAAGCAGTCAAGCGTCAAGCAGGACCGGACCTTGCGGCCCTGTCACACAAGCATCCTGCCTCAAGTGAAAAACACCCTTCGCACCGTCTCCCGCGCCGCATCCAGCGAGAAATGCCGCTGCACGTTGTCCAGACCGTTGCGGGCGAGGGTGGTCCACAGGACTTCATCTTCGTACAGGCGCACGATCGCATCGGCGAAGGCCTGCGCATCGTCGGCGACGAGGGCATCTTCGCCGTCGCGCAGGTGCATGCCTTCGACCGCGCAGGCGGTGGCGACGACGGGTTGGCCGTGGGCCATGCTGAGGTTGATCTTGCCCTTCACGCCGGCGCCGAAACGCAGCGGTGCGACGGCGAGGCGGCCGCCGTCCATGTACGGGTCGATGTCGGCGACGTGGCCGTGGACGATCACGCCCGGCTGCGCGGTCAGCGCTTCGATCTCGGGCGGGGTGTGGCTGCCGATGCAGTGGAAGCGGACATCCGGCAGGCGTCCGCGCACGCGCGGCCAGATGTCGGCGGCGAACCAGCGCACGGCGTCGACGTTCGGCGGATGACGGAAGCCGCCGACGAAGACGATGTCCTGGCGCTCCGCGAAGCTTCGGCCCGGACCGGCGATGCGGTGCAGGTTGGAGAGGATCTCGACCTGCGCGTTCGGCGCGTCCTCGCGCAGCAGCGCGCGTTCGACCTCGCTGACGACCAGGGTGGTGTCGGCTTCGGCGATCACCGCCAGCTCGCGCGCGCGGGTGCGTTCGGCGGCGCGCGCGAGGGCGGCGTCGCCGGCGACTTCGGCGCCACGCCGCTCGCGCAGATAGTGCAGATCGACGGTGTCGAAGATCCGCCGCGCGCGCGGTGCGTACTTGCGCAGCAGGGGCAGCACTTCGTCGGCGACGTAGTGGCGGCTGACCATCACCACGTCGAAGCGCGGGCCGTGCGTGCGCAGCCAGGCCGGGAGGCCGGCGGCGAACGGCCGATACCAGACCTCCACGCCCATGCGCTGCAGTTGCCCGGTCCAGGGTTCGACGCGATGACGATCCGCCGGCAGGAACACCACGTGCGCGCCTTCTTCGCGCAGCAGGCGCATCAACTGCACCAGGCGCAGCGAACCCGAATCGTGATCCGGCCGCGGGGTCATCGCATCGACGATCAGGATCTGGCGTTGTCGCCGATGCAGCAGCGCGGGCGACGGCACGCTGTCCGGCGGCGGCTGCATCGCCAGCGCCTCGGCGCGATGCGCGGCGAAGGTCGCGCGATTGCGCACCTGATGCGCCTTCATGCCTTGGCCGGTGTCGGTGCCGGCGGTCGCGCCTTCGACGTGCACGACGCGCGCGGCCGGCTGGTAGATCACGCGGCGGCCGGCGGCGCGGACCGCGAACGCGAGATCGGTGTCCTCGTAATAGGCCGGCGCATAGCGCGTGTCGAAACCGCCGAGCGCGGCGAACAGCGCGCGCGGGATCGCGATCGCCGCGCCGCTGGCGTAGTCGCAGTCGCGCAGATAGCCGAAACGCGGGTCGTCGGGCGATTCGAAGCGGCCGTAGTTCCAGCCGCTGCCGTCGGCGAAGACCACGCCGCCGGCTTCCTGCAGTCGGCCGTCGGGATACAGCAACTGCGCGCCGACCAGGCCGGCATTCGATTCCGCATCGAAGGTGCCGAGCAGTGCTTCGAGCCAGCCCGGCTGCGGGATCGTGTCGTTGTTGAGGAAGACCAGAAACTCGCCGTGAGCAAGCGCGGCACCGTCGTTGCAGGCGGCGATGAAGCCGCCGTTCTCCGCCCGACGGTGATAACGCAGGCCGGCGATCTTCGGCAGCGCGTCCGCGGTCTCGTCGCGGCTGCCGTCGTCGACCACGATCACCTCGAACGCGGTCGATGGCGGATGTCCGGCCAGCGCGCGCAGGCAGGCGAGGGTATGCGCGAACTGGTCGTAGACCGGGATCACGAGGCTCGCGACGGGTGTTTCGGAGGTGGCCAGCGCGAATGGCGCGAACGGGCCGGACGCAGGGCGGTACAGGTGCGTCGCCGGCAGCGGCCGCACGCGCCGGAACTGGGCCCGGGTGCGGTCCCAGGTCGCGCGCCAGCCGCGGGTGCGGAGACTGGCCCAGCCGCGCCGGATCAGGCCGAGGCCGCGATGCAGCAGGAAGCGCAGATCGGCGGTGGAGAAGGGCATCCTGAAGGGGCTCTGGCGGAGAGACGGCGGAGACGGCGCGGGCCGGCGTGAGCGCGGCGGCTCCCTGCTAGACTCCGGGCGGCATTCTCGCATTCCGACCCCGCCCGAGGCGCCCTCCGTCCGCATGGCCCGCAAGCAAGACATCGACGACGACCGCGAAGACGACCCCGAAGACGATCTGGACGAGGATCTCCCCGACGACGAGCAAGGCCCGCCGGCCGGGGGCGGTTGGCGCCGGCGCCTGCTGCGCTGGGGCGCGTTCGCGGTCGCGATCGGGCTGGGCTTCCTGATTCCCTACACCCTGTATCTGAATCATCAGGTCAGCGTGCGTTTCGGCGAACTGCGCTGGCAGGTGCCGACGCGGGTCTACGCGCGGCCGCTGGTGCTCTCGCCGGGGCTGGCGATGGACGCGCGCACGCTCAAGACCGAACTGGACGCGGCCTCGTACCGCGACGACGGCAAGGGCGACAAGCCCGGCACCTACGGCCGCAACGGCGCGCGCTGGCGCATCGCCAGCCGCGGCTATCGGGACGTGGACGGCCGGGTCGGGCCGAGCCGGGTCGAGGTGACGCTCTCCGGCGGCCGCGTGGTTTCGGTCCGCGAGCTGGGCGGCAACCGCGCGGTCAAGGCGGTGCGGCTGGACCCGGCGCGGATCGCCACGCTCTACGGCCAGAAGCAGGAAGAACGCCGGCTGGTGCGGATCGACGAAGTGCCGGCGATGCTCACCGACACCCTGCAGGCGGTGGAAGACCGCGATTTCGCGCGCCACATCGGCATCGACTTCAGCGGCATGGCGCGCGCCGCGTTCGTCGCGCTCAAGAGCGGCGGCGAAATACGCCAGGGCGGCAGCACCCTGACCCAGCAGCTCGCGCGCTCGGGCCTGCTCGGGATCGGCAAGGAACAGACCCTCACCCGCAAGTTCAACGAGATTCTCTACGCACTGATCATCGATGCGCGCTACGACAAGGGTGTGATCCTGGAGGCCTATCTCAATCAGGTCGACATCGGCCAGCGTGGTTCGCAGGCGATCCACGGCTTCGCCTCCGGTGCCGAGTTCTATTTCGGCCGCGAACTCGACGATCTCAATACCGAGCACATCGCGCTGCTGGTGGCGCTGGTCAAGGGCCCGTCCTGGTACAACCCGCGGCGGAATCCCGAACGCGCGCTGGAACGACGCAATCTGGTGCTCGACAAGATGCTCGAGACCGGGATCATCGACGGCAAGGAACACGACCGCGCGGTCAAAACGCCGCTGGGCGTGACCGACGTGCCCGGCAGCATGGTCGCCAACCGCTTCCCTGCCTACGTCGATCTGGTCCGCCGCCAACTGGCGCGCGACTACCCCGAAAACGAACTGCAGGGCGCGGGCCTGAGCGTGATGACCGCGATGTCGCCCTCCGCCCAGGCCTATGCCGAGGGCGCGGTGACGCGCACGATGAAGGCGCTGTCCAATTCGCGGCGTCCGCCGCTGCAGGCCGGCGTGGTGGTGACCGACGTGCACGGCGGCGAAGTGGTGGCGGTGATCGGCAGCCGCACCTTCGAAGAGCACGGCTTCAATCGCGCGGTGCAGGCGCAGCGTCCGGTCGGTTCGCTGCTCAAGCCCTTCGTCTATCTGCTGGCGATGGCGCAGCCGGACAAATACTCGCTGGCGACGCCGGTGGACGATTCGCCGGTGACCGTCACCCTCGACAACGGCCGGCGCTGGAACCCGGGCAATTCCGACGGCCGCAGCCACGGCACGGTGCGGATGATCGACGCGCTGGCGCAGTCCTACAACCAGTCCACGGTGCGGGTGGGCATGGATGTGGGCCCGGAGCGGCTGGGCGAGTTGCTGCGCACCCTGGCCGGCATCGACGGCGGGCGCAATCCCTCGCTGATTCTCGGTTCGCTGGACCAGAGCCCGTATGCGATGGCGCAGCTCTACCAGTTTCTCGCGTCCGGCGGCGAGATCCAGCCGCTGCATGCGGTGCGCGGCGTGCTCGACGCCAACGGCCGTGCGCTCAATCGCTACGATGCCGATCCCAAACCGGCGCAGCCGGGCGATGCGATCGCCGCGCGGCTGGTGACCTACGCGCTGCAGCAGGCGGTGGCCTCCGGCACCGGCCGGCAACTGGTCGCCGACGGTCTCGGCCGGCTGCAGCCCGCGGGCAAGACCGGCACCAGCAACGACAGCCGCGACAGTTGGTTCGCCGGCTGGACCGGCGATCATCTGGCGGTGATCTGGGTCGGCAACGACCAGAACGCGCCGACCGGCCTGTACGGCGCCACCGGCGCGATGCGGGTGTGGTCCGGGCTGTTCTCGCGCCTGCCCAGCGCGCCGCTGCAGGTCGGCGGCCAAGGGCTGGATTGGCAGTGGGTGTCCGGCGACCACAGCACCGATCCCGGTTGCCCCGGTGCACGCCGGCTGGCCTTCGTCTCCGGTTTCGCGCCGCCCTATCAGCCGTGCCTGTTGGCCGAACCCGACCCCGAGGCGCAGGCGGAAGGCGAGGCCGAAGGTTTCTGGCGTCGGATCTTCGGGCTCGGCGACGGCGAAGCCGGCGGCGACGAGGAAGCCGCGCGTCGCGAACAGCAGGAGCGCGAGGAGCGCGAACGTCAGCGTCAGCGCGAAGAGCAGGAAGAAAACCGGCAGCAAGAAGACCGGCAGCAGGAAGATCGGCGCCGTCGCGAACAGCAGGCCGGCGAGGATGCGCGTTATCGGCGCGAGAGCGAACAGCGTTTCGCCGAGCTGCGCGCCCGCGACGAGGCGCATCGCGAGCGCCTGCGCGAGGAACAGGCCTGGCGCGAAGCGCGCGAGCGCGATTACCGCGAACGACGCGAGCGCGAGGACGCCGATCGGCGCGAGCAGGAGCGTCGGGAGCAGGAGCGCCGCGAACGCGAACAGCGCGGCGGCACGCTCGGTCCGCAGCCGCGGCCGCTGGTGGAGGTCGCATGAACCGTGGGGGCTCCGTCGCCGGCTGCGCGCTGGCATTGCTGCTGTTGTCGGCCTGCCGCAGCGCACCGCCGGCACCGACCTGGACCGGACCCGAGCCCGAGCAACTGGTCGCCGAGATCCGCGCCGCCGCGCAGCCCGTGCCCGGCGAGCTGGAAGTGCATCCGCTGCGCGATCCGATGGTCGAGGATCTGCGCACGGAGGCCGCGCAGGCCGAACGCGAACGCCGTCTTGCCGACGCCGCGGCCGCGCTCGATCGTGCGCTCTCGCTGGCGCCGCAGGACCCCGCAGTGCTGCAGGAACGCGCCGAGATCGCGGTGCTGGAGCGCGATCTCGATCGCGCCGCGAATCTCGCGCGACGGGCCTTCGAAGAGGGCGCCCGGCTCGGTCCGCTGTGCCGCAGGCACTGGGCGACGATCCGCCAGGCGCAGGCGCATCGGCTGCGCGCGCTCGATGCGCTGGTTGCGGGCCGGCGGCCGCTGCGAGGCGAAAAACTGGCGCAGTGGGAGACGCAGAAAGCGGAGGCGACCCGCGCGGCCGCCGAAGCCGAGGCCGCGCAGCAGGCCTGCAACCCGGCCGGCCCGCCGCGGTCCTGAGCGCATGTCCGAGCCGAACGACGACGCCGGCGACTCCGGCGCGCCGCGCGTCGCCGAAGCGCGTTCGCCGCTGGCGCGGCTCAGCCGCGAGGCGTTGAGCGAAGGCGGCGCGCTCGCTGCAGAGATCGATGGATTCAAGCCGCGCGCGCCGCAGCAGACCCTCGCCGCGGCGATCGCCGAAACTCTCGACGCGCGCGCCGCGTTGCTGGCCGAGGCCGGCACCGGCACCGGCAAGACCTTCGCCTATCTGGTGCCGGCGCTGCTGTCCGGCCTGAAGACGATCGTGTCTACCGGCACCCGCGCGCTGCAGGACCAGTTGTATCACCGCGATCTGCCGCGGGTGCGCGACGCGCTGGGCAGGGGCGTGAAGACCGCGCTGCTCAAGGGCCGCGCGAATTATCTGTGCCGCTACCGGCTGGAGCAGAGCAAGGGCGAGCCACTGGCTTCGAAAGGCATGTTCAGCGGTCGCGAACAGATCACCCAGTTCCAGCGCATCGTCGCCTGGAGCGGGCGCACGCGGCTCGGCGATCTGGCCGAACTCGATGCGCTGCCCGAGGATTCGCCGCTGATCCCGCTGGTCACGTCCACCGCCGACAACTGCCTCGGCAGCGACTGTCCGTTCTGGGACGAGTGCTTCGTGGTGCAGGCGCGGCAGCGCGCGCAGGCCGCGGACATCGTGGTCGTCAATCATCATCTGCTGCTCGCCGATCTGGCGCTGAAACAGGAAGGTTTCGGCGAAATCCTCCCCGGCGCGCAGTTGTTCGTGATCGACGAGGCGCACCAGTTGCCGGAGCTGGCCGCGCAGTTCTTCGGCGAGGGCCTGAGCGCGCGGCCGCTGGTCGAACTGGCGCGCGATGCGTTGTCCGAATGCAAGACCGTGACCGGCGCGCTGGCGAGCGTGCAGGGCCCGGCGCGCGCGCTGGAGGACGCGACCCGCGCCCTGCGCGCGGCGATGGACCCGCTGCCGCCGCGCGGCACCCGTGCGCGCGCGCTCGAGCTTGCCGATGTCGAGGATGCGCTGTCCACGCTCGACGATGCGCTGTGCGCCTTCGCCGACGCGATCGCGCCGCTGCGCGAAGCATCGCCGGGGTTCGACGGCTGCCACGCACGCGCGATCGATCAACGCACGCGACTGCTGCGCTGGGCGCCGCCGGGATTCGCGGATCGTTATCGCGAGGCGGAGGGTGAGGGGGTGCAAGCGATGCATGCCGATGCGGATGTCGACGACAGTGTCGATGAGGTCGCGAACGGTCCGGCCCTCTCCCCCGGCCCCTCTCCCGCAGAGAGAGGGGAGGCTGCGAAGGCGTGGGACGTGCGCTGGTACGAACTCTCGCCGCGCGGGTTCCGCCTGCAGCGCACGCCGCTGGACGTGTCCGGCCCGCTGCGCGCGCATCGCGAGCAGTCGCGCGCGGCCTGGGTGTTCACCTCGGCCACGCTCGCGGTCGATGGCCGCTTCGATCATCTGATCGCGCGCCTCGGACTGGACGCGCCGCGCACGCTGATCGCGGCCAGCCCCTTCGACTGGCCGCATCAGGCGCTGTGCTGGCTGCCGCCGCGGATGCCCGAGCCGAATGCGCGCGACTACACCGCGGCGGTGATCGACGCCGTACGCCCGGTGCTCGAAGCCTCGCGCGGCCGCGCCTTTCTGCTGTTCGCCTCGCACCGCGCGCTGCGCGAAGCGGCGGAGCGATTGCGCGCCGAAGATCTGCCGTGGCCGATCTTCGTCCAGGGCGAGGCGCCGCGTTCGCAACTGTTGCAGCGCTTCCGCGATTCCGGCAACGGCGTGCTGCTCGGCGCCGCCAGCTTCCGCGAAGGCGTGGACGTGGCCGGCGACGCGCTCAGCGTGGTGGTGATCGACAAACTGCCGTTCGCCGCGCCCGACGACCCGGTGTTCGAAGCGCGCCTGGATGCGATCCGCCGCGACGGCGGCAACCCCTTCCGCGACGAACAACTGCCGCAGGCGGTGATCGCGCTCAAACAGGGCGTCGGCCGCCTCATCCGCACCGAAACCGACCGCGGTGTGCTCGTCCTCTGCGACCCGCGCCTGATCGGCAAATCCTACGGCCGCGTCTTCCTCGACTCGCTCCCGCCGTTCGCGCGCACCCGATCGCTGGACGACGTGCGCGCGTTTTTCGCGGAGGCAGGCGGCCCGGAGCCGCCGCCGCAGGTCGGGTCAAGACCCGACCTACAATACCCGCCATGAAAATCCTCGCCTTCGAACTGTCCACCGAAGCCTGCTCGGTCGCGCTGCTGGCCGGCGAGCAGGTGCTTGCCCGGCACGAGGTCGCGCCGCGCCGGCATGCGGAACTGGCGCTGCCCTGGGCCGAGGCCTTGCTCGCCGAGGCCGGGATCGTGAAGTCGCAGCTCGACGCGATCGCGGTCGGTCGCGGGCCGGGGGCGTTCACGGGGGTGCGTCTGGGCGTATCGATCGCGCAGGGCATCGCGCTGGCGCTGGATCTTCCGGCGGTGCCGGTGTCGACCCTGGCGACGCTGGCGATGCGCGCGCGGGGGCTCGGCGCGGACGCGGGCGATGTCGTGTTCGCCGCGATCGATGCGCGCATGCGCGAGATCTATGCCGCGGTTTATCGCTACGAGCGCACGGCGGACGGCACGCTGCGGCCGGTCGCGCTCGATCCGGAAGTCGTCTGTCCGCCGCAGGACTGGCTGCCGTCCGGCGAGATGCAGGGCTTCGGCGTCGGCACCGGTTTCGCCGCCGGCGACGCCATCCTGCTGGCGCGTCTGCAGCCGCGCCTGCGCGCGGTCGATGCCGCGGCGCTGCCGCAGGCGGCCGATGTCGCGGTGCTGGCGCGGATCGCTTTCGCCGAAGGCGGCGCGGTGGCGCCCGAGCATCTGGAGCCGGCCTATCTGCGCAATCAGGTCGCGCTCACGATCGCCGAGCAGCAGGCGCTGCGCGAGGCCCGGCAGGGCGGCTGAGCGGCTGCGGCCCGGTGTCCCCCCTGCCATCGGTCACGGGAACTCGCGCCGCCCGCGGCGGGTCGATGACGCATCGACGTTTCCAGGGATCCGACCATGCCCCGCACCGCATCCGCCCCGAAAGCGCGCGCACGCCGCAGCGAATGGGCCACCTTCGTTCTGTTCCTCGGCCTGCTCCTGCTCGCCCGTACCTCGCTGGCCAATCATTACGAGATTCCCAGCGGCTCGATGGAGCCGAATTTGCGTCCCGGCGATCATGTGGTGGTCAACATGCTGGCCTACGGCCTGCGCGTGCCGTACACCGACATCGAATTGATCGACCGCGGCGAACCGCGGCGCGGCGATGTGGTGGTGTTCAAATCGCCCGACGACGGCACCCGCCTGATCAAGCGCGTGGTCGCGGTCGGCGGCGACCGGGTGGCGCTGATCGACGGCCGGCTGTGGATCGACGGCAAGCCGCTGCACGACGCCGAAGCCTCCGATGTCGAGCATTTCGGCGACCGCGACGTGCGTCTGGACCTGCGCCACGGCGGCGGCCCCGACATCTTCGACACCACGGTGCCGCAGGGCATGGCGCTGGTGCTGGGCGATCACCGCGGCAACAGCCGCGACGGCCGCTATTTCGGTCTGGTGCCGATGGACTCGCTGTACGGCAAGGCGGTCGCGGTGTACTGGCGCAGCGGCGAGGGCCCGGGCTGGACGCGTCTGTGAATCTGCGTGCGGGCCGTGCTCAGCGCAGCGCGGCCGCGGTGGATGCGAGGTCGCCGTCGTTGTCCGCCGGCTGGATCCCCAGCAGTTTCGCCATCAGCGGATAGAGATCGACGTTGTCGAACGCCGGCAGCACCACGCCGCTGCGGAAGGACGGGCCGCTGGCCACGAACACCGCGCGCATCGACGGGTCTTCCGGCACGAAACCGTGTTCTGCCCGCACCGGTTGCGGCCACAACCGATGCCGCCGCGCCTGCACCCGCCAGCCGGTGTCGGCCTGACACACGATCGAGGGAATCCGCGGATGGCGGCCGTAGCGCCAGGCCGGCGGCAGCTCGCCCTTGCGCCAGCACGCGTAATTCTGCTGGCGACCGAGAAAGGCGCGTTCGACCTCGGCCGTGCGTCCCGGCGCGGGTTCGAGACCGATCAGATGTCCCCACGACACCACTTCGTACGCATCGTCGGCTAGGCGATCGTCGAGCCAGCGCACCTGTTCTCGCGGCACATCGGCCATGCCGTGATCCGACACCAGGATCAGGTCGGTGCCTGCGCGCAGTCCGCGTGCGTCGAGGCCGGCGAGCAATCGCTGCAGGGCCGCGTCGATGTCGCGCAGCGCCGCGCGCGCCGACGGCGATCCGATGCCGTCCCCGTGCGCGGCCACGTCGAACTGCTCGAAATACAGGGTCAGCAGCCGCGGCCGTTTCGCCGCCGGCAGATCCAGCCAGGCCAGCACCTGATCGACACGCGCCTTCGGCGGCAAGGCGCCGTCGAAATGGCGGTACTTGCGCGGGCGCTGGCCGGCGATTTCCGCTTCCGAACCCGGCCAGAACATGGTCGCGGCGATCCCGCCTTGGCGCTGCAGCGTGGCCCAGATCGGTTCGCCGCCCCACCAGCGCCCGTCCTTCGCGCTCGCCTCCTTCGAAATGAACACGCCCAACTGCGCATCGCGCATGTTGTTGTGGACGATGCCGTGGCGGTCCGGACGCAGCCCGGTCACCAGGGTGTAGTGATTCGGGAAGGTGAGGGTGGGGTAACTCGGCGTCATCCACTCGGCGCGTACGCCCTCGGCGGCCAGCGCATCGAGGGTCGGCATGGTGCCGGCGCCGGGCACGTCCGCGCGCAGGCCGTCGACCGAGATCAGGATCAGCGCCTGTGGCGCCGGAGGTATCGGCGCGTCCGCACGTCGTGTGGCGGGGCCGGCGCAGGCGGCGAGGCAGAGCAGGGCGGCGAGGGCGAGGATGCGGCCGGCATTCCGGACAGACGGGGACAGGCCGGCGGGCAGATGCGGCAAAGGGGAGGCGGTCGGCATCCGTCGATGATAAACGTCGCCGACCGCGATACCGTGTCGGTGCGCCCCGTCCGGAGTCCGCCGCATGTCCCGCATCGCCCGCACCCTCGCGCTCGTCTGTGCCTGTCTGTTGCCGCCGTGCGCGGCATTGGCCGCCGAACCGGTCGGCGAACGAGTTGTCGCACCAGTTGTCGAACCAGGCCATTCCCCGGCCGAGTGCGAGGTCTGGGCGCGCGAGCTGAGCTTCGCCCGCACGGTCGCCGAACACGACGCCGCCGGCTTCGCCGCGCATCTGGAACCCGGCGCGGTGTTCGGCGCCGGCCGCGCGCGCCAGAGTCGCGGCCGCGAGGCGATCGCCGCGCGCTGGGCCGGGATCGTCGAGGGCCGGGCGCTGACCATCGAGTGGTATCCCGTCCGCGCCACGATCGGCGGAGTGGATGGCATCGCCTGGTCGCAGGGGCCGGCGTTGATCATCCTCGAACCCGGCACGCCGCGCGCCCGTTACAGCCTCGGCAGTTTCCACTCGGTCTGGCGCCGCGGCCAGGATGGCGTCTGGCGGGTGCTGTTCGACGACGGCACCGAGGACGTGCCGGCCACGCCGGAGCAGGTCGCCGCCTTCCGCGCCGGTCGCCGCGAAACCTGTCCGGCCGGCTGAACGCCACCGCTGCGCATTCAGGCAATCGCCCGCATTCCGGCGTATGGTTCCGGAATCGACAGGGACCCGGAGACGCCACCATGACCCGTCCGTATACCGCCCGCCTGCTCACCGGCCTCGCGCTCGCCGCCTGCTGCGGACTCGCTTCGGCCCAGACCGTGACCATTTCGAAGGAGTCCGGCGAAACCGAAACCGTCGCGACCGAGGCCGCCGGGAGCGCACCCGCCGAACCCGCCCGCACCTGCCTGCGCAGCACCGGCTCGCGGATCGTCGAAGCCCAGAACCGCCGCGCCGAGAAGGACGGCAAACCGCAGCGCTGCAGCAACGCCTTCGGCCGCGTCTACACCGCCGAAGATCTCGACAGCACCGGTCACGCCAACATCGCCGACGCCCTGCGCAGCCTCGATCCGCGCATCCGCTGAAGCCACCGTCTTTCGACAGAATCAGGAACGCCCGGCCGAGGCCGGGCGTTCGTTCTTGCTATCTCAAGCGCGTCGGAATCCCACCGCCCGGTCCACCGCTCAGTCCCAGGGGTTCGCGGGCTGGTCGTTGATTCGGACCCAGAACCGCGTCGCCGTCGGCAACTGGCCGTTCGCCCAGAACGCCCAACCACCGCTCAGGCTCAGGCCCGCACCGTAGCGGCCGTCGTGGAACTCGGCCATCCGCCATCCCGAGCCGAAACTCGATGCGCAGAGTGCATCGGCTACGGCAGGGCTGGTCAGTTGTGATCCGCGCACCGGCAGCGTGGCGGCCACGGATCCACGAGCCCAACCAGCGTAGAAATCGGGTACGACGCCGGCAGGCACGGCGGCGTTGTTGACGAACAGACAAAGCACCGGCAACGACGTCGCAGGTGCGGTATCGCCGACATAGGGGTTGGTGGTCGCGTCGCTCCCGACCAGCACATGGCCGCTGCGCTGTTCCAGCACTCGCCAAGTCATGCCGGCATGGGTCGCGTTACCGTCGGTGCCGACGTAGAGCAGACGATTGGCCGACCCCGGGCCGGGATTGCCGACGACGTTGGGCGTCGCCGAGTTCAGCAGCGCGTTTCTTACCGCAGCGGGACTCGCACCCGGATTGTCGTGCAGGAAGACAGCGGCTGCACCCGCCACGAGCGGCGCCGAGAACGACGTACCGCTCATCGTTCGATAACTGCTGTCGCTTGAGAAATCGGCGAGGTAGAGACTCACGCCCGGCGCAAACATTTCGACCTTGCCGAAGTTGCCGAACGACGCGCGGTTGTCGTTGATATCCGTCGCGCTGACCGAGATCGCTTCCGGGGCTCGTGCAGGCGTCGAGCGGTTGGCGTTCTTGTTTTCGTTGCCGGCAGCGGCGATTACGGTCACGCCAGCGTTCACTGCGCGGCGGACAGCGCGATCCATCGGTGTGCGCAGATTGAGCCAGCGCCGCCAGAAACCTGGTGAAACACCGTAGCTCACGTTCGCGACAGCCGGTTTGCGATGGAAGCGTGCGACCCAGTCCAGCCCTGCCACGATGGTCGAGGAGGTCACCGAGATGAGCGGGTTGTACGCGGTGCCCCTGCAGCCGGCGATCCGTACCGAGATGAGATTCGCACCGCGTGCGATGCCGGAATTCGCGCCGGCGGCCGCGCTGCCAACCGCTGTCCCGTGACCGTTGCAGTCATCGCGAGTGCCCAAGAAGCGGATGAAGTCCGCTTCCTGGGTGGCGCGGCCGCCAAATTCGGCATGACTGCGCCGGAATCCGGTGTCGAGAATGTAGATGTTGACGCCTGCGCCGTCGTTTGGCGGCGTGAATATCCCGTCGAATGCCCTGATGCGGACGTCCACACGATCCTGGTGCCACTCGATCTGCTCACGCCCGTAACTGTCCTCATCCACCGACTCCACTCGCGGGTCGGTGCTCATCGCACGGGCCTGCGTTTCGCTCGCATTGAACGAGAAACCGAGTACAGCGGGAAAGATGTCGATCACCGTGCCGCCGTAGGCGGACAACAACTGCTGCGCGAGCCCTTCGACTGACGACTCCGGCGTGTCCTCCGGGAACAGCGCGAGATACTGATTCGGCACCGGCGCATCGGAAGGAACGAACTTCGGCATCTGCACCGTCGGAATCTCGCCCGCGGAATCCCATGGGTTCGCGGGTTGGTCGTCGATCGCGACCCAGAACCGCTGGCCCGCGGGCAAGTGACCAGCGGCCCAGAAGCTCCAGCCACCGGGTATCCAGAGCGTTCCACCCGGTTCCTCCGGGGGCAACAGCTCCGCCAATCGTCCGTTCGGCGACCACGGATCCAGTTGCACGGGATACAAGCCGTCGTGGAATTCGGCCAGGCGCCAACCATCGCCGAAGGTTTCACTGCAGATCGCATCGCCCTGCGCTTGTGAAGTGAGCACGGTGGCGGCAATCGGGGGCGTGAGCTGCGCTTCTCCCTGCGACCAGCCGTTGTAGAAGTCGAAAAGCAGGCCGTCGGGAGGCGATCGCCCATCCACTCGCAGGCACAGTATCGGCAGGAACTGGTCGATGGTGCTGTCACCGGCATAGGGGTTGGTCAGGTTGTCGGCGCCCACATGGGTGTGCCCGTCATGATGACCCAGTACCGTCCACGTCATCCCCTTTCGGATGCCTTGGGAGGCATGCGCCGGAAGGGTGCACAGCAGCAGGACGAGCAGCAGCAGATATGCGGCCGCACGTGCGGATCGGGCATCAACGACGTTGATGCAAGTGCGTCGATGGAACATGTTTTCCTCTCCATGGAAACAGAGCCATGCGCAAGCGCAGGGCTGTTGCGGTGATGTCGTCATCCTGCAGATGAGATTTGAAGCCGGATGCGACGCCGATTTCGCCTTTCGGCGCCTGTGATATTGCGCGCTTCAGTGGACAGGAATGTGATAACGATCAGTGATCGATGCGAAAAGCGTCCCGGTCCTGCCGAATTGCGACAGCGATCCGTTTCCATTCAGTCGAACCCCGCTTCTATTCGAACAAGTCCCCGCTCCCCGCCATCATCGCGGGGAGCGCGCCTTCAAGCCGCAGCAGGGCTTCCTTGATCGGCAGGCCGCCGCCGAATCCGGTCAGCCCGCCGTCGGCGCCGATCACCCGATGACAGGGCAGCACGATCGGCAGCGGATTGCGCCCGTTCGCTGCGCCCACCGCACGCACCGCCGCCGGCCGGCCGATCGTCTGCGCCAGCCTGCCGTAGCTCCAGGTCGCCCCCCACGGGATCGTCGCCAGCGCGGCCCACACTTCGCGCTGGAACGCGGTGCCTTCCGGCGCCAGCGGCAGATCGAAAACCCTGCGTTCGCCGGCGAAATACTCGCGCAGTTGCGCCGCGGCCAGCGCCAGGGTGTCGGCGACCGCGCCGCGCGCGCCGGGCCGCCAATCGTGGCGATCGGCCGGATGCCGGTTGCTCGGGAATTCGAGATGGCGCAGCCCGGCCGTATCGGCGGCCAGCGTCAAGGTGCCGATCGGCGATGCGATGCGTTCGAAGTACAGCGTCGCGCTCATGCCGCCTCCGCCCGCGCCGCGTCCTGCGGCAGATGCCACAACAGCAGCACCGCATACGCGCGCCACGGTCGCCACGCCTGCGACCGCGCCTCGGTCGCACGCTCGCTCAGACGCGCCGCGCCCGGGGTTGAAACGTCCGTTCGCGCGAGCCGCTGCTGCAGCACCAGATCGCCGGCCGGAAACGCGTCCGGCAAGGCCAGCCCGCGCATCGCGATGTAGTGCGCGGTCCACGCGCCGATGCCGGGCAGGGCGGTGGCGCGTTCGACGAAATCTTCCAACTTCTGCCCGCCTTCGAACGACAAGCGGCCCGCGCTCACCGCCGCGGCCAGACTGCGGATCGTCGCCGCGCGGGTTTTCGGCAGGCCGATCGTTTCCAGCGGCGCATCGCGCAGGATGTCCGGCGCGGGGAAGCTGCGATCCAGGCCTTCGGGCGCCCCGTCGCGATGGCCGCCCCAGGCATCGACCAGCCGCCGCGCCAGCGTGGTCGCGCCGGCGACGCTGATCTGCTGGCCCAGCACCGCGCGCACCGCCAGTTCGAACCCGTCCCAGCCGCAGGGCACCCGCAGCCCCGGATGCAGCGCGATCGCACGCCGCAGCAGCGGGTCCTGCGCCAGCGGCGCATGCACCGCGCGCAGATCGGCGTCGAGATCGAACATCCGCCGCACACGCCGCACCAGATCCGGAATCGCGCGCGGATCGGCGTCGGCGATCTCCAGTTGCAGCTCCGGGCGATCCGCGATCGCGCGCACCCGCAGCCAGGCGCGCCCCGGCTCGATCGCGCGTTCGTAGGCATCCGCGCTCACGCGCTCGATTCCGGGAATCGCGCGCTTCGCCGCGAACGCGAGCATCGTCGCGAAATCCAGCGGCGGCCGATAGCCCAGACGCAGCCGCAGCGTGCCGCTCGGCAGCTTCGCCGCCGCGGCCTGGCGCCGGATCGCGGTCGGCGCCAGCCCGCAACCTTCGCGGAACGCCGCGTTGAAACGACGCAGACTGTTGTAGCCCGCCGCGAGTGCGACATCCGTCGCCGGTAGCGCGGTTTCGGTCAGCAACTGCTTTGCCAGCAGCAGCCGGCGGGTCGCATGCACCGCATGCGGGGTCGCGCCGACGTGGGCGAGAAACACCCGCTGCAGTTGCCGCGCGCTCAGGCCCACGCGCGCGGCCAGCGCGGCGACGCTGCCGTCCTGCAGCGCCCCTTCGGCGATCAGCGCCAGCGCCCGCCGCACCGCCTCCTCGCGCACCTGCGCGAACGCCTCCGGCGACAGCTCCGGCCGGCAGCGCAGACACGGCCGGAACCCGGCCGCACTCGCGGAAGCGGCGTTCGGATGGAAGACGATATTGCTGCGCTTCGGCGGCGGTGCCGGGCACACCGGCCGGCAATAGATCCCGGTGCTGCGCACCGCGACGAAGAACAGTCCGTCGAAGCGATGATCCTTCGCCACCATCGCGCGCAGGCAGACCTCGCGCGGCGGCAGGGTATCGATGGCGGGTGAGAAGTCGGTCATGGCGCGATCCTACCCCG
>JBIJAD010000209.1:0-6944 GCA_044345955.1 Lysobacteraceae bacterium | reverse complement strand
GGAGCGCTCGTGCACCGGATCGTCATGAAATGGGGCGGTCACGTGCAGGAAAGCTACAGGCGCGACGTGCGCGCATGGGCCATGGACATGGTGCCGGTCTTCTCCCGGGCTTCGCTGGATCAATTGTCCAGGGCCGCTGCCGCAGGAGACTTCGACGGCATGAACGATGCGCTGCTCGGCGACAACGGGTACCGCAGCGACGCTCCCGGCGCGAGGGCACTTGCCACCGCAGACGCGGGCAAGGTGCTCGGCGATGAAGCCGCCGATCTGGTGTACGTGCCGGTCACGCCCTGCCGGATCATCGATACCCGCGTCGCCGGCGGCGTGATCGCCGCCAACACCACCCGTGGTTTCGATGTCACCTCGGTCGGCACCTATGCGCCCCAAGGCGGCGCCGCCAACGATTGCGCTATCGGTGGTGCCGGCTCTTTCGCCGCTGCGGTGATCAACTTCACCGTCGTCACCCCCAGCGCCGGCGGCTACATCACCGCGTTCCCGTTCGGCGCCACCCAGCCGGTGGCGGCCACCGTCAACTACACCGCCGGCGACATCCGCGGCAATCTGGCGATCGTCAGACTCGATCAGGGCCCGGCCGGCAACGAGATGTCGGTCTACACCTTCGCCCAGACGCACCTCGTGGCGGACGTGGTGGGCTACTTCATCACCCCGCAGGCGACCAACCTGAAGTGCGTGGCCACGGCGGTTTCCACGTTCAACATCAGCGGCAACTCCGCCAATTTCTTCAACAACCCGACGTGCCCGACGGGTTATACGGCGACCACGCCGTATTGCTGGACGGCCACTTCCGGTGTCTACAGCCAGGGCGGTGGATATAACGCCAACGCTGTCGGCAGCGCCACCTTCTGCGCCTGGCAGAACACCAATGCGACCGCGCAACAGGTCTTCGGCGGCAACATGTGCTGCCGGGTGCCCGGTCGCTGACGTTACCGGGGGAGACATGCTTGCGTAAGGCCCGTCTCCGTGGGCTTTGCGTTCTTCCGGTGCCCTTGCGCCGATGAACTTCAGGGCCGGCCGCACCGCCTTGGCCGATTTGACCGGGGGCCTGCGTTGGTTCTCCGTATCGGAGCCTGTTCCAGGTACCTCCGAGGTGCTTCTCCGGCCATCCGTGCAACCGACACTCGCGAGGAGACTGCTTTGAAGAAAGTACTGTTCGTCACGGCCTTGGTCGCCGTGATTCCCGTGCTGGCCCTATTGCCGGGGGCCGAGGCCGCCGGGCCCCGGGAACAGCGATCCCAGCGGGGACAACTGGTCCACCAGATCGTGATGAAGTGGGGCGGTCACGTGCAGGAATCTCATCGCGCCGACGTGCGTCGCTGGGCCATGGAACTGGTGCCGCTGTTCTCCAGGGCTTCGATCGATGCGCTCAAGCGCGCGGCCGAAGCGCGCACCTTCGATCAGATGAACAACGAACTGCTCGTGGCCGCCCCCGGCGGCACGCCGGCGACTTTGTCGGTCGCCACCTCCAGGGTGGCCGCAAAGACCCTCGGCGATGCGGACAAGGATCTGATCTTCGTGCCGATCGATCCCTGCCGCATCATCGACACGCGCGTCGCCGGTGGCGTGATCGCGGCCAACAGCGTTCGCAGTTTCGACGTCACCACGGTAGCGGATTACAGCGGCCAGGGTGGTTCAGCCAGCAACTGCAACGGCGCAGGCGCAGCCGGCTCCTTCGCCGCGGCGGCGATCAACTTCACCGTGGTCACGCCCAGCGCGGGCGGCTACATGACGGCATACCCGTTTCTCGGCACCCAGCCGTTGGCGGCCACGGTCAACTATGTCGCCGGCGATATCCGCGGCAATTTCGCGGTGGTCAAGCTCGACCAGGGGCCGTCGGCGGCCGAACTGAGCGTCTACACCTTCGCCCAGACCCATCTGGTGGCCGACCTCGTCGGCTACTACCGCAACCCGGGCGCGCCGACACTCGAATGCGTCAATTCCGGCGAAACCATCGACAGTGTCGCCGCGGGCGCCACCAGGAACACCGTCGCGCCGGCATGCCCGGCCACCTATACCCAGACCGCGACCAACTGCGAAACTTCGAGCTGGCAGATGCCATTGGTCTTTTTCTCCGACGGCACCTGCTCGGCGCAGAACAACTCCAGCTCCTCGGCGCAACTGCGCGCTTCCAGGACCTGCTGCAGACCGCGATTCAATTGATTCCGCATGCGATCGCATGCCTGCCGAGCGCCCGTGCGAACGGGCCCTCGTTCGTTTCCGCGTCTCCGAACCGGAACATTCCAGGATCCGCCCGCTGATGCCGGCGTACCCGGTCGCGCGCCGGTGGCCGATTCTCCCTGCCGTTTGCGTTGACTCCCGATGTCCGGGCTTGCGCCGAACGCCGCACCGGCCGTCCATGCAATCGACACTCGCGAGGAGATTCCCGTGAAAAAAATACTGTTCGCCACGGCCCTGGCCGTCGGCGTCGTCGCATCGGTCATGGCGTCGGGTACCGAAGCCGCGGGGCCCCAGAAACAGCGATCGCTGCGCGGCCAACTGGTTCACCAGATCGTCATGAAATGGGGCGGTCACGTGCAGGAGGCCTATCGCACCGACGTGCGCCGGTGGGCGATGCACATGGTCCCGATCTTCTCGTCCGCCTCGCTGGACAGGCTGCGTCTGGCCGCGCAGTCCAGGACCTTCGCCGACATGAACGACACCCTCCTGTCCGCGGCCGGCAGCGACAGCCACCGCAGTTTGTTCACCGCGATGAACGACGGCTCGCTGAACGCACCGGGCAAGGCGCTGGGCGACGATGCATCGGATCTCGTCTTCGTGCCGGTCACACCCTGCCGGATCATCGATACCCGCGTCGCCGGTGGCGTGATCGCCGCCAACACCACGCGCAGCTTCGACATCACCTCCGTGGCCAACTACACCAGCCAGGGCGGCGATGCCACCAACTGCAATACCGGCAACGCCGGCTCCTTCGCTGCCGCGGCGATCAACTTCACCGTGGTCACGCCCAGCGCGGGCGGCTTCATCACCGCCTTCCCCTTCGGCGCCAGCCAGCCGCTGGCAGCCACGGTCAATTACACCGCCGGCGACATCCGCGGCAATCTGGCGATCGTCAAGCTCGATCAGGGCGCCGCAGCGAACGAACTGAGCGTCTACACCTTCGCGCAGACCCATCTGGTCGCGGACATCGTCGGCTACTTCATCGAGCCGCAGGCGACGGCGCTGGAGTGCATCGAATCGGAGTCGGCCGGCGGCAACATCAACCCCGGCAGCTTCGGCACCCAGTCCGCACCCTCCTGCCCGGCGGGTTACACGATCACCGGCGGCGGCTGCAGCATGAGCACCTTCGATGGTCGCGTCGTGACCTCGCGCAACATCGTCAACTCGGGCTCGCAGACGCACTTCTGCGCGTTCCGCAACGAAGGCGCCAACATCAACGAGGGCGTCGCCTATTCGACCTGTTGCCGCACGCCCGGGCGCCCCTGATCGCGTTCCATCCGGTCATGGCATCTTCGAAACGGGCCCGCAAATGCGGGCCCGTTTCTTTTCGATCGACTCTTTTCGATCGACAGCATGCATCGGAAACCGAGTTCAGTTCTTTATTTTCAATCGTCGCGACATTGCGGACCGCGCATGCACGGGCATAGGATCGAATCGCATCGCGACACGGCGGATTTCCCCGGGCCTCGATGCGCATCGGGCAACACAGGGACGTGGCGTTCGCCGGGGGAGCGGGGCGCTTTCTCCGGCAGGTCGCACGGCCGCCCGATCGCACGCCGTCCGTGCCGGTTCAGGGAGGAATCGCACGGACCTCATCCGATCACGACAGGAGGTCCAGATGAAGAGGGGAATGCTGCAGGGGGAAGTCCGGAAATTCGCGCGGCGCATCGCCGCGCTGTCGCTGCTCGCGCTGGTCGTCGCCATGCCGGTATCGGCGCGCGATGCGGCGCTGTTCGATCACAACGGCCAGCCGCGATCCGAACGCGCGCAATGGGTGTATCGCATCGTCGCCAAGTGGGGTGGGCATGTGCACGAGGCCTATCGCACCGACCCGCGGCACTGGGCCGCCTCGATGGGCCCTGCCTTCGCCCGCGCATCGCTGCCCGCGCTGCGCAAGGCCGCGCAGGCGCGCAGTTTCGCGGCCATGAACGATGCACTGCTCGCACCCTCGGCCCCGGCCGCCGCGCTGACCCCGACCGCCGCATCCGGCACCAGGGCGATCGGCACGAAAGCGCTCGGCGACCCGGACAAGGACCTGGTCTACGTGCCGGTGACGCCGTGTCGGATCATCGATACGCGAGTCGCAGGTGGTCCGATTCCTGCCAATAGTGTTCGTGATTTCGATCTGGCGGATGCCGTGCGTTTTTCATCCCAGGGCGGGGATACCGGCAACTGCGGCGTTGGCGACAAAGGCTCGTTCGCCGCTGCGGCGATCAACTTCACCGTGGTGAATCCGAGCATGGGCGGCTTCATCACCGCCTTCCCCTATCTCGCCAGTCGTCCGAACACCGCGACCGTCAATCATGGCGCCGGCGACATCCGCAATGGTTTCTCGATCGTGCGTCTGGACCAGGGCGCTTCGATCCCCGAATTCAGTGTCTACAGCGTTGCGCAGACGCATCTGGTGGCGGATATCGTGGGGTATTTCATCAACCCTCCGCAGACACCGCCGCCGCTGTATGGCCACTATTGGGCCACGTCATCGGGCAATCACTCCTGCAGTAGCGTATGCAATTCGGCCGGTGGCGCCGCTGTCGCGACCAGTTCGGGCACGGTGTGCAAAGCGGCGAACGGGGCGAGCTACATCAACGAGTACTGGTTTCCGATTTCGCCCGGCTTTTACAACTGCGGAGGACAAGGCCGGACTGCGCAGTGCTCGTGCCTGAGGAATTGACGGTCAGCCGGACGGCCGTGTTGTCGCGCAGGACCCTAAGCGAGCAGCGAACAGCCCGGGTAAGCGCAACGCGCGCACCCGTGATGACGCGAGGTATGCCTTTCCGGAGATCCCTGGATGCGGCCTTCGGTCTTGTCCGGGATACGCACCTATGTCCTGCAAGTTGCTCATGACAGCAGTCGAACCGTGACGATGCCGTGTCCGGAATCGGAGACCCGGAGGGCGGCGGGCAGGAGGCCCGCCGTTTTTCGACAAGACAAGGAGGTCTTGTCGAAAAATCCCGGCCACGCCTCCGATGGCAGGTTTGAATTGGACTTCGAAATGCTTTCTTTGGTCACTTTCTTTGCGCCAAAGAAAGTGACTCGCGCGCCAGCGCGAAAAAGATTCCGGGCTTTCGCCAAAGCGCAAGGCATCAGGCGCCGTGAGCCTCATGCATCTGTCGGTCCCCTTGAGGGTTCATCATGCGATGCGACGATCGTCATGAACAGAAGCAGGTCTCTCGCCTATGGCCAGGGATGACAAAATGGCCGCTGTGCCATCCTTCCGAACATCCGGCGCCGATGCCGGACACCCCCGCCAAGACAACCCACCGATTGCCACATCCCCCCCGTTTGCGCGATGCTCCCGCCACCGCAACACGAGGACACGCCCCATGCGCGTGAAATTCCACGGCGCCGCCGGCGAAGTCACCGGCTCCCTGCACGAAATCGAGGCCGCCGGAAAGCGCCTGCTGATGGACTGCGGCATGATCCAGGGCAGCCCCGAGGCCGAAGCCCGCAATATCGACCCGTTCCCGTTCGAGCCGTCCGCGCTGGATGCGCTCATCGTCAGCCACGCCCATATCGACCACATCGGCCGCGTACCGCTGCTGGTCAAACGCGGGTTCCGCGGGCCGATCTACGCGCACCCGGCCACCGCCGACCTGATGCCGATCATGCTGCTGGACGCCGCCGGCATCGCCGAGGGCGAGGCGATGCGCGCCAATCGCCGCCGCCGGCGCGGCCAGCCGGAGGTGGTGCCGCTGTACACGAAGGACGATGTGCGCAAGGCGCTGCGCCACGTCCGCACCATTCCCTACGATCAGCGCGCCGAACTGTTCCCCGGCGTGGAAGTGGCGTTCCGCGATGCCGGCCACATCCTCGGTTCGTGCATCGTCGAACTGTGGGCCGACGGCCGCAAGCTGGTGTTCTCGGGCGATCTCGGTCCGAAAGGTACGCCGATCCTGCGCGACCCGACGACGGTGACCGAGGCCGATCTGGTGCTGATGGAATCGACCTACGGCGACCGTCTGCACCGCGAACGCGCCGAGACCATCGCCGAACTGGAGGGCATCCTCGACGACGCCTGGCGAAACAACGGCTGTGTGCTGATCCCGGCGTTCGCGGTCGGGCGCACCCAGGAGCTGCTGTACTGGTTCGCGCGCCACTGGGACGAATGGAAGATGTCGCGCTGGAAGATCTTCCTCGACAGCCCGATGGCGGCCAAGGTGGTGGATGTCTACGACGCCCATCGCGAGTTGTTCGACGACGAGGCGAAGCGGGTGTGGCGCGAACGTCCCAACCCGTTCACCCTCCCCAATCTGCGCATTTCCGAGAGTCAGGAAGACTCGATGGCGATCAATCGCATCGATGCCGGCGCGATCGTGATCGCCGGTTCGGGCATGGCCAATGCCGGCCGGATCCTGCATCACATGCGCCACCGCCTGCATCGGCGCCAGACCCACATGGTCTTCGTCGGCTACCAGGCCGAGGGCACGATCGGGCGGCGGATCGTCGACGGCGCCAAGTGGGTGCGCATCCACGGCCGCGATATCCGCGTCAATGCGCAGCGCCACACCGTCGGCGGACTGTCGGCGCATACCGACCAGCGCGGGCTCATGGCGTGGTACGGGCAATTCGCGGGGCGACCACCGCTGGCCCTGGTCCACGGCGAGGACAAGGCGCGCGAGGCTCTGGCCGGGGAGGTCGGCGAGGCCTGGGGCGTACGCGCGATCTTGGCCCGGCCGGGGCTGCATCTGGACGTGCCGGTGGAGAACGGCGACGCGGCCCTGCTGCACGAAGAGCCGGCGGCGCCG
>JBIJAD010000180.1:0-7778 GCA_044345955.1 Lysobacteraceae bacterium | reverse complement strand
CGCGCCGGCGAGTTGCGGCTGGATCGTCCGCCGCGGCTCCTTCTGCGGCTGCTGCAGGGCCTGGGCCAGCCGACGTTCACCCCGCGCTCGCCGGCCGGATTCCCCGACACCGCCGCCGACTGGGCCAGCGGCGATGCCCTCCACAAACGCCTGCAGGCCGCGAGCGGCTTGGCCGAACTGGTGCCGGCCGGGCGTCGTCCGCTCGAATTGGCGGTCGACGCGCTCGGCGAACGGGCAGTGCGCGGCGCCTTCGCCGATGCCCTGCGCCGCGCCGGTTCGCCGCGCGAAGGCTTCGCCCTGCTGTTTTCCGCGCCCGCGTTCCAGTGGAGGGTCTGAAATGCCTGCCGATATCACCCGCCGCCATTTCCTCGCCGCGCTCGGCGCCAGCGCCGTGCTCACCGTCTGGCCCGGGCTGTCGCCCGCGGCCTCGGGCGGCGCGGACTCCCGCCTGCTGATCGTGCTGCTGCGCGGCGCCATGGATGGATTGCATCTGTTGCCGCCGCGCGACGATGCCGATTATCTGCGCGCCCGCGGCGCGCTGGCGGTGCGCGACGCGCTGCCGCTGGACGGTGCATTCGGTCTGCATCCGAAACTGCCGTATGCGCACGCGCTCTACGCCGAGCGCGCGCTGCTGCCGTTCGTGGCGGTGGCGCCACCGTATCGCGAGCGTTCGCATTTCGACGCCCAGGACTGTCTGGAGAACGGCACCGCCGCGCCCGGCGGCGCGCGCGACGGCTGGATCGGGCGCTGCATCGCCGCGCTGTCCGCCGACCGCGGCATCGCCATCGCCCAGGTCATGCCGCTGGCGATGCGCGGCTCCGATCGCGCCGGAATCTGGTCGCCGCCGCTGCCGCGCGCGCTGTCCGATGCGCTGATCCGGCAACTGCAGCCGCTGTACGCCGAAGATCCCGCACTCGCGTCGATCTTCGAGGACGCGATGCAGGCCGCAGCCATGGACATCGACATGGACATGAATGCGATGGGCAGGAATGCGACGGGCAGGAATGCGATGGACGGGCAACCGCAGCGCGCCGCCTTCCGTCTGCCCGAAGCGATGGCCGCGGCGGCGCAGCGCATGCAGGGCGCCGAGGGTGCGCGGATCGGTTTCGTCGAGGACAGCGGCTGGGACACCCATCGCGGTCAGCAGGCCGCGCTCGACCGCAAGTTCGCCGAGCTCGACGCCGGGCTGCGGGCCTGTCGCGAAGGGCTCGGGAGCGAATGGTCGCGCACCGTCATCGCGGTGGTCACCGAATTCGGGCGCACCGTCGCCGTCAACGGCAGTGCCGGTACCGATCACGGCGTCGGCGGTCTGGCCCTGCTCGCCGGCGGCGCGGTCCGCGGCGGGCGGATCGGCGGCGACTGGCCGGGGCTGGCGCCGTCGGCGCTGCACCAGGGGCGCGATCTGCGCGCGACCACCGATCTGCGCGCATTGTTCAAGGGCCTGCTCGCGACCCACCTGGCGGTGCCGGAAGCGGCGCTGGAGACGAGGGTATTCCCCGACAGCCGCGCGATCCGCCCGGTGGAGGGCCTGCTGCGCGGCTGAACGGGCGCGCGGGGCAGGGGTGTCTTTGGTTGGCTTGCACGCGCGGCGCGAAGCCTCATCTTGTCTCTGCGCCGGACGTTTCCGGACGCGCCCGGCGGGGGCATCCTCCGCGAGGACGAGATCATGAACGACACCCTCCACAGCGACGATGTCATCGACACCGATCGCACCGACACCGATGGCCGCGGCTGGGCCGCGAGCGCGCACATCGCCGCGCTGGTCGCCGCGCTCGCGACCTCGTGGTTCGCCGGCGTCGCCGGCACGGTCGCCGCGCTGGTGGTCTGGCTGCTGGCCCGCGACCGTTCCGCGTTCGCCGCCGCGCACGCCAAGGAGGCGCTGAATTTCAACTTCAGCATGTTCCTGTACGCGGTCGCCAGCGTGCTGCTGGTCGTGTTCACCCTCGGCCTCGGCCTGCTGGTCGCGGTACCGGTGTGGATCGCGCTGGCGATCGCCTGGCTGGTGCTCACCATCGTCGCCGCGGTCAAGGCCTGGGACGGCGAGCACTATCGCTATCCGCTGACGCTGCGGATTTTCTGAGCGAGCTGTCGACGACGTGGCGCGGATCGGGTGTCCGCGCCGCGTCTTGCCCCGCATCGGATCGTGCCGGCGCGCCGGCTCAATGCCGGCGTTCGACCACCTGTCGCGCCAGTGCGGCCAGCAGCGCGGCGCGATCGCCGAACGGCGCCAGCGCCTCGTCCATCGCCGTGGCCTGTTCGGCCAGCGCGGCGCGCGCGCCGTCCACGCCCAGCAGCGCCGGACAGGTGGCCTTGTTCTGCGCCAGATCCTTGCCCGCGGTCTTGCCCAGCGTCGCGCTGTCGCTCTCGATGTCGAGCAGGTCGTCGCGGATCTGGAAGGCGAGGCCCAGCGCATCGGCGTAGCGATCGAGCGCGGTGCGGGTCTGCGTGTCGGCGGCACCGGCGATCGCGCCCAGACGCACCGCGCAACGCAGCAGGGCGCCGGTCTTGAGCGCATGCAGCCGGCGCAGGTCGGTCAGTGCGATGTCGCCGCCGTGGCCGGTGGCCTCGATGTCCAGCGCCTGACCGCCGCACATGCCCGCGGCGCCGGCGGCTTCGGCCAGTTCCGCGACCATCGCGATCCGTGCCTCGGCCGGCAGCGGCGCAGCGGCGAGGCGGGCGAAGGCCAGCGCCTGCAGCGCATCGCCGGCGAGGATCGCGGTGGCCTCGTCGAAGGCCACATGCACGGTGGGCTGGCCGCGGCGCAGGGCGTCGTCGTCCATCGCCGGCAGGTCATCGTGGACCAGCGAGTAGGCGTGGATGCATTCGATCGCGGTCGCCGGCGCGTCGAGCGCGTCCTCGGGCGCGCCCGCAAGTCGGCCGGTCGCCAGCACCAGCAGCGGCCGTACGCGTTTGCCGCCGAGGAGCAGCGCGTGGCGCATCGCTTCGCCCAGGCGCAGGTCGGACGGCACATGAGCATCGATCGCCGCCGACAGTGCGGCATCGATCCGCCGGCGCCAGTCCGCGAACACCGCCGCGGACGGCACGGACGGTTCAGTCATCGCCGAACGGTTCCGCGGTGTCGGGCTGTTCCGGATCGCTGAGCAGGCGCACCCGCAGTTCGGCCTGCTCCAGGGCCTGCTGGCAGCGCCGGTAGAGGCCGACGCTGCGCTCGTAGGCGGCCAGCGAATCCTCCAGGCTCATCTGCCCCTGTTCCATCTTCTCGACCAGTTGCTCGAGCGCATCGAGCGAGCGTTCGAAGTCGGCGACCGGCGAGTCGGTCGGCGCTCCGGCGGCTGGTTCGACGGCTGGTGCGGCGGGTGTTTTTCGGGTCATGGCCGAAGTGTAGAGCTTGTCATCGGGTTTTTCATGCCGGCGAGGGCTGCGCGCGATGCCAGACCAGACGCGCGTCCACCGCCTGCAGCCAGCGCTCGAAGCCTGCCGCGAGGATACGATCGCCGGCGGCGAGCAAGTGCGCGCCGTCCGAACTGCTCAGCAGCGGCATCCGCGCGCGTTCCCAGGGCGGGATGTCGGCCTCCTGCAGCACATGCTTGAGGCTGTGACGATGCTCGCGACCCGGCAGCAGGATGCGTTCGCCGCCGCGGCGGGGGTGCGCCAGCAGCGGGCTCGGGAAACCGTCGGCCCCGCGCAGTTCCAGACGATCGCCATTGGGCAGCGCCAGCGGCGCGCGACCATCCCATTCGCAGCGCCAGTCGCCGGGCAGCGCGCGATGTGTGTCCACCGCATGCAGCCCGTCGCGCCAGCGCCGGATCTCGACCCCATGCCAGGCGAAGGCCGGCGTCCGGTCGTGATCGGGTGTCGTCCCGAGCAGATCGCGCTCGATCCGGGCCACGCCCTCCGCAGGCAGCGGCGGCCAGCTCCGGGCCGCGACCCAGTGCCGCAGCAGGCGCGACCGCCGCGCTGCAGGCAGGGCGCGCAGCGCCGCGATCGACAGGCCGTCGCCGGTTTCCTCGCGCAGTTCGAGCAGCAGCACGCGATCTTCCGCCGCGAGCAGGTCGCCGGCTTCGGCCGCGAGCGCGGCGGCGCGTGCGAACGCGGCATCGGCCTGCGGCCAGCGTTCGCGCAGCAGCGGCAGTACCCGGTGGCGCAGGAAATTGCGATCGAGCGCGGTGTCGGCGTTGCTCGGGTCTTCCACCCAGCGCAGGCCGTGGGCGAGGGCGTAATCGCGCAGCGCCGCGCGCGGGGTCTGCAGCAGCGGCCGCCACAGCCAGCCCGGACCGAACGCGCGCCACGGCCGCATCGCAGCCAGTCCGTCCGGGCCGGAGGCGCGCAGCGCGCGCAGCAGGAAGGTTTCGGCCTGATCGTCGCGATGCTGCGCCAGGGCCAGACATTCGCCCGGCTGCAGCAGCTCCGCGAAGACCGCTCGTCGCGCCTGACGCGCCGCTGCTTCCGGGCCCAGCCCGGCGTCGCGATCGATGCGCGCGTGGCGCTGCTCGAACGGGATCCCGAGCCCGGCGCAGACCGCGGCGCAGTGCCCGGCCCAGTCCGCCGAGGTCGGCTGCAGGCCGTGATCGACATGCACCGCGCGCAGGCCGCGGGTGCGCACCGCCGCGTCCGCGGCCAGCAGATGCAGCAGGACGGTGGAATCGAGCCCGCCGCTGAAGCCGAGCAGCACCGGCGTCTCGCGTTCGGGCGGCGTGAGCGCGGGCGGGGCGAGCGATGGCGTCGGAGCGGGGGTCCCGGACATCCGTCGCATGCTAACCGCCATCGCGCGCCCGCGGGCGGGACGTGCGCGATCCGTCGACGCGGACGCATTGGATGCGCGGCGAGCCTGCTATCTTGCGCCGGCGCGGGTCTGGCCGCGCCCGCGCCGAGTAGCCTCACGATGTCCCACTCCCCCAGCATCGCCCTGCCGCCGTTGCCCGCCTATTCCGAAGCCGAGCGCATCGACCGCGCGCGCGATTTCGCCGACGCTCTCTCGCGCCGGCGCACGGTGCGCGAATTCGCACACACGCCGGTGCCGCGCGAGGTCATCGAACACTGTCTGCGCGCCGCCGGCAGCGCGCCAAGCGGAGCCAACCAGCAACCCTGGCGCTTCGTCGCGGTGCAGGATGCGGCGATCAAGCACCGCATCCGCGAAGCCGCCGAAGCCGAGGAGCGCGAGTTCTACGAACGCCGCGCCCCCGACGAATGGCTGCAGGCGTTGGCGCCGCTCGGCACCGACGCCGACAAGCCCTTCCTCGACATCGCGCCCTGGCTGATCGCGATCTTCTACGAACGCTTCGGCCTCGACGCAGCGGGCGAGAAGGTCAAGCGCTACTACCCGCACGAATCGGTCGGCATCGCCACCGGCATGCTGATCGCCGCGCTGCACCACGCCGGGCTCGCGACCCTCACCCACACACCGAGCCCGATGGGTTTCCTCAACGACATCCTCGGCCGGCCGAAGAACGAGATGGCCTATCTGCTGCTGGTGGTCGGTCATCCTGCCCCCGATTGCCGGGTGCCCGATATCCGCCGCCTGGCGCTGGACGACTACGCGAGGTTCCTGTGAGTGCGGCCGCCACCGTGCCCGCCGCCGCGACCGACTGGCGCTTCGCCGCGCGCCGCCTGCACGCGCGCCTTCTCGACGAGCGCGACCGTGGACTGATCCATGCGCTCTACACCGACCCGGCGGTGATGGCGCACGTCGGCCCGGCACTGTCGGCGGACGCAGCCGATGCGTTTTTCGCAAAGCTGCTCGGCTGGAATGCGGAACACCCGGTGCGCGCGCGTTTCTGGGTCTATTGCGACCTGGATCAGGAGATGTCGTATATCGGACTGTTCTCCGCGACCCGGATCGCCGATGCGCCGTCGACCTGGGAACTGGGCCAGATGCTGCTGCCGCAGCGTCAGCGTCGGGGCTACGCGCTGGAGATTTCGGTGCGCATCCTCGATCTGCTGATGTCCGATGTCTGGGGCCTCGGGGTCGAGGTCATCGTCGGCCGTCATGCCGGTGAAAACACCCGGTTGCTGCGGATCGGTGACGCGTTGCGGTTCGATCGCATCGATCCCGACGGCCAGGGTCGCGAAACCTGGTCGCTCACGCGCGAGGCGTGGTGGGCGCGTCGCGCCGGGGTGAGCGACGGTGTGCTGCCGACGCCGCCGCAGGAGGACACGCCGTGAACGACACCGGCAGTTTCGTCGCCGTCGGCCTCGGCATGATGCTCGGCGCCCATATCGGCCCGCGTTGCCGCAGCGAGATCGCACATGCGGATGTGGTCTTCGGCCTGGTCTCCGACCCGATCGTCGAACTCTGGCTGCAGGACATGCGCCCCGACATGCGCAGCCTGCAGCCGTACTACGCCGAGGGCAAGCCGCGCACCGAGAGCTACGACGAAATGATCGCGGCGATGCTTGCCGAGGTCCGCGCCGGGCGCCGGGTCTGCGGCGTGTTCTACGGCCATCCCGGCGTGTTCGCCCAAGTGCCCCATCGCATGATCGCGAACGTCCGCGCGGAGGGCTTCGAGGCCGCGATGCAGCCCGGCATTTCGGCCGAGGATTGCCTCTACGCCGATCTCGGCATCGATCCGGGCACGTTCGGCTGCCAGCATTACGAAGCCAGCCAGTTGATGTTCTTCCGGCGCCGGATCGACCCCAGCGCTGGTCTGATCCTGTGGCAGATCGGCCTGGCCGGCGATCGCAGCACCGCCAGCCGCGGCACCGGTGCCGCGCACCGGCAGTTGCTGCTGGAACTGCTGCAGGCCGAGGGTTATCCGCCGGATCACGAGGTCGTGATCTACGAAGCCGCGACCCTGCCCATCGCGCAGCCGCGGATGGAGCGGGTCGCCCTGTCGGCCCTGGTCGAGGCCGAACTGCACCCGCACACGACCCTGGTCGTACCGCCGGCGCGCCCGCTGCAGCGCAACGACGAGATGCTGCGCCGCCTGGCCGCCCTCGATGCCGCCCTCGCGAGGGACGAAAGCTGAATCGGGGCCCCGTTCAGCAATGTGAACACGATCTCGATCCCGATCTGACGCCGGTCAGGCGTCGGAGCCTCGCCGGATGTCGAGAAAATCGGTCGAAGTGATTGATCCGGATGGTGTTTTGGCATAGCCTCGGAAGCGCGGTGGGGCTGCCGGTCGCCGGACTCGGGGAAAGACAATGGAATTCAGGCGCTTGCGCAACCTATACCCGCAATAAACGCAGCGGACTTGGCCGACGAACGGCCGGGAACGCGTTGAACCATCAAGACAAAATGGGGGGATTCGATGTCGAATGTGATCCGGTTTCTAGAATCCATGGGCGCCGACGCGGCCATGGCGCGCCTGACAGCGGTGGACTACCAGGCCGCGATCGCCGCCCTGGACGCGGACCAACCCAGTCGTGAGGCGCTCGTTCTGCGCGATCATTCGAAATTGAACGGGCTGCTCAAGGGCCGCCAGATCATGATGTGCAACATCGCCACGCCCAACGACCAGCCGGCCGAGGATGCCCCGCCCGGGGAAGGCGAGCAGGAAGGCGGCGGCGAGGACGACAACAACAAGAACGCCTGAAAGCACCGGACGCCGGTGCCCGGCAGAGTGGGGACAGCATGCAGTGGAAGCGCGTCGTGGTTCTGTTCGTTCTGGTGTTCTGCGTCGGCCTCGGCACGGCGCAGACCCCTCTGTCCTTCGATACGCTGCTGCGGCAGGCGGATGCCGTCCGCACGTCCGATGCTGAACGCTTCGCGGAGCTGATGCGACAGCTCCGCGAAGACAAGTCCGCCAAGAGCGACCTCCAGCGGCAGCAATTCATGTACCTGCAGGCCTATCAGGTCGGTCTCTACGACGACCAGATCG
>JBIJAD010000038.1:0-17160 GCA_044345955.1 Lysobacteraceae bacterium | reverse complement strand
ACCCGCGATCCCACGATGAAGTACCGCGCCGGCGGCCTGATCGCCAGCTTCTCGGCGCTCAATCGCGATCTGAGCACCGGCCTGCGCTACATGCAGAAGGCGATGTCGATGCGTCGCGAGGTCGCCGACAGGACCATCCGCCACGAGGGCATCGCCAACGGCGCGCTGCTCTACGCCGAGATCGGCCAGCACCGGATCTCGCTGCGTTACGCCGAGGAAGTGCTCGCCGACAAACCCGGCCCGCGCATGCAGTGCATTGCCGGCCAGCATCGGGCCGAGGCGCAGTTCCAACTCGGTCTCCTGCCCAAGGACGCCGCCGCCATCCAGCGCGTGATCGACCACTGTCTCGCGCAGCGCGAATCGATCTCGGCCAACATCACGCGCGGCCTGCTCGCCCGCAAGCATGCCGCCGACGGCGATATCCTCAAGGCCGTCTCCCTGATCGAATCCGTGCTGCCCGAAGTCGAGGCCACCCGCTACCCGCGGCTGATCGCCGGCGCGCATGCGCAGCTCGCGGAATTGAAACTCTCGCTCGGCGACATTCCCGCCGCCGAAGCCCACGCCAACGCCACGGTCGCCCTCGGCGAGCAGATCCGCTCCTCATCGACCCTGGTCAGCGCCTACAACACCCTCTACAAGATCGCCGCCACCCGCGAAAAGCCATCGGTCGCGCTGGACCTGTACAAGCGCTATGCCGAAGCGGAGATGGCGCATCAGAGCGACATCCGTGCGCGCGAACTGGCTTACGAAATCGTCAAGCACGAAACCCAATTGCAGAGCCAGCGGCTGGCCGAGGCCGAGCAGGCCAATCAGGTGCTGCGCCTGCAGCAGACCCTCGAGCGCGAGAGCGCGCAGAAGGCGCGGCTGGGAATGGTGTTCCTGATGCTGGTGCTGGCCGCGATCGTGTTCTGGGCGATCCAGATCAAGCGCCATCAGGGCCAGTTGCAGCGGCTGGCGCAGACCGATGCGCTCACCGGGCTGGGCAATCGCCATTTCTTCACCCGCAAGTCGGAGCGCAGCCTCGTCGATGCCGCGCGAGCCGGCGAGCCGGTGGCGCTGGTCATGTTCGACCTCGATCACTTCAAGGCGATCAACGACACCTACGGCCACGGCGCCGGCGATTGGGTGCTCAAGCAGGTCGGCAGGACCTGCGGCGCGTTGTGCCGCAAGGTCGATTATCTCGGCCGCATCGGCGGCGAGGAATTCGCGGTGCTGCTGCGCGGCTACGATCTGGCCGCGGCCTCGCGTCTGGCCGAGGACTGCCGCGCCCAGTTGGCGCAGATCGACACCCGCGAGAGCGGCTACAACTTCGTGGTCACCGCCAGCTTCGGCGTCAGTTCGACCGCGGAATCGGGCTACGACCTGTCGCGCCTGCTCTCGCATGCCGACAAGATGCTGTACCGGGCCAAGAACGAGGGCCGCAACCGCGTCTGCGCGTACACCGCGGAAGCCGCGGCGGCGGAGCAGAAGTCGCCCAAGCGTTCGCCGAGCCTGAGCATCGTCAACAACTGAGAACATGGCGGCGGCGCATCCGCGATGAGCGTCGCCGTCGGACCGCCCTCGGAAGCCGACGCGGCGGGTCCGTCCGAACCGGCCGGCCCCGAAGCGCATGCACCGGAAGCCGACGGCCCGCTCGCTCTCCCCGCGGCGCTGCTCGACGCCCTGCATGCGGCCTACGCCGCGCCGCCACGCGCCTATCATCACTTCGGTCATGTGCGCGACCTCATTCCGCACTATCGAGCCGTCGCCGAAGGCCCGGGCTGGCATCGTCCGGTCGAGGTGTGGTTGGCGCTGCTCTATCACGACGCCGTCTACGTGCCCGGTCGCCGCGACAACGAGGCGCGATCCGCGACGCTGGCGCAGGTGCAGATCGCGCATTGGCTGCCTGCGGCCGGGATCGACGCAGGCCGGGTTGCGGCGCTGATCCTCGCGACCGCGCGTCACGGCGCGATCGCCCGCGAGGACACCGGCGGCGACGCCGACGGCGAAGACCTGCGCCGTTTCCTCGATTGCGACATGGCGATCATCGGCGCCGCGCCCGAGGTATTCGCCGCCTACGATCGCGCCATCGCCGAGGAATACCGCGCGGTGCCGCGCTGGCTGTACCGGCGTCGGCGGCGTGCGTTCCTGCGCGGATTGCTGGAGGCGCCGCGGATCTACCTCAGCGATTTCTTCCACGCGCGGCTGGACGCGCAGGCCAGGCGCAATCTGGCCGATGCGCTCGCGTCGCGGTCCGGCCGTTGACGCGGCAATCGCCGCGAGCCGCCGCGAACCGCCGCTTTCGGTCTGCCGGCTGCAATCCGCAGGCTACAATCCGCCGATGATCCGCAACATCGCCGCCTATCGTTTCGTGCCCGTCGACGACCCGCCTGCCCTGGCTGCGCGGCTGCGCGCACTGGCCGAGGCCGGCGATCTCCACGGCAGCGTGCTGGTCGCGGAGGAGGGCGTGAACCTGTTCCTCGCTGGCGCGCCCGCCGCGATCGACGCCTTTCTCGCCGCCTTGCGCGCAGACCCGCGTTTCGCCGGGATCGATGTCAAGGCCAGCGATTCGGCGACGGTGCCGTTCGCGAAACTCAAGGTCAAACGCAAGTCCGAGATCATCGCCTTCCGCCGCCCCGAGGCGTCGCCGCTGCGTGCGCCGGCGCCGGCGGTGGCCCCGGCGACGCTGGCGCGCTGGATCGCGCGCGGCAGCGACGATGCCGACCGGCGCCTGGTGCTGCTCGATACCCGCAATCGCGAGGAGGTGGCCTACGGCACTTTCCGCGACGCAGAGACCTTGCCGATCGACAACTTCACCGACCTGCCCGAGGCCGTGCTCGCCCGCCGCGAAGCGTGGGCCGACGCCACCATCGTCGCTTTCTGCACCGGCGGCATCCGCTGCGAAAAGGCGGTGCCGTGGATGCGCGCGCAGGGCATGGACCATGCGCTGCAGCTCGAAGGCGGCATCCTTGGCTATTTCGAGGCGGTGGGCGGCGAGGGCTACGATGGCGCCTGTTTCGTGTTCGACGAGCGCGTGGCTCTGACCCCGACGCTGACCCCGGCAGTGATTTCCGTCGGGCCGGTCGAGGGTGCAGAATCGGCGACGGCGCGCAACGACGCCGCGGGAGACGGTCGCGATGGTTGAACTGGGGTGGCTCGGGCTGGTCACGGCGATCGTCGCGGCGTATTTCGCGATCAAGGTGGTCAAGTTCGTGTTGAAGTTGTTCCTGTGGTCCGCGGTGCTGTTCGGCGTGTACTGGTTCGCAGCGCCGCTGTTCGATCTGCCGCGGCCGTTCGTGTAGACCGGAAAAACCCCGATGAGCGCACGCGATCCGCGCATCGATGCCTATATCGCCGCCGCCGAGCCTTTCGCGCGGCCGATCCTCGAACACCTGCGCGCGCTGGTGCACGAAAGCTGTCCCGGAGTCGAGGAAACGCTGAAGTGGCGCATGCCCGCCTTCGTCGCGCACGGCGCCATCCTGTGCACGATGGCCGCGTTCAAGCGGCATGCCGCGTTCGGCTTCTGGCGCCATGCCGAACTGATCGGCAGCGAACCGCCCGGCGACGGTGGCGACAAGGGCATGGGCAGCTTCGGCAGGCTGACGTCGGTGCGCGATCTGCCGCCGAAAACACGGCTGCGCATGCTGCTGAAGCGGGCCGCGGCGCTGAATGCATCGGGCGCCAGGCCCGCGCGCGTCGCGAAAGCCGCATCGAACCCCGTGCCCGAACTGCCGCCGGATCTGGTCGCGGCGCTGAACGCCGCGCCTGAGGCGAAGGCCGTCTTCGATGCGTTTCCGCCGAGCCATCGCCGCGAGTATCTGGAGTGGATTCTCGAGGCCAAACGCGCCGACACCCGTGCCGGACGGATCGCGCAGGCGGTGGGATGGCTGACCGAAGGCAAATCGCGCAACTGGAAATACGAGCGTCGCTGACGCGATCTTCGCCGCGTCGTGCCGGGGCCTATCGGAGAACCTCGTCGATCCGGAACACCGGATACAGCCCGAAGCGTTCGTCCCAGGCGCTGTGCCGGCGATGGAAGAATTCGAGCCGTGCGGCCGGGTCGGCGGCGAATTTCGCATCTTCGCGCAGACGCTTCTCGAATTCTGCGCGCACCGCCGGGTCGCGCAGCATCGTGCGGGCCACGTCCTCGGCGACGTAATCCTCCATGTATTCCTTGCGCTCGAAATGGCCGTTGAACCAGCCCCAGGCGAGCAGCGAATCCGGTGCCTGCGGTTCCAGCAGCGACATCGCCAGCCGCGCCTTCGGCTGCGCGATCGGCACGAACAGCGCGCCGGCGGCGAGATCGCGTGTCTCGCTGCGCCATGCGCCATCGACGGTCAGTCGCTGGCGGCCCTCGGACGGCGTCGCAGCGAAGGTCGGCGTGTCGTCGCGGAAGGTTTCGAGCCGCTGCGCGGGCAGGGCGCGGCCGATGCGCGCGAAGGCGATGCCGTGCTGACGCAGCTTGGCGCCGACCGCTTCGGCCTGCGCCGCCGGCACCAGATAGCCGCCCTTCGGCGCCACGATCCGCAGCGCCGGCGCGATCTCGTCGCGCAGCGGCACGTTCCACACCTGCGGCCGGGTGTCGTCGTAGCGGGTCATGGTCGCGCCGGACACCTCCGACGGCGTGCGCGTGTAGGCGTAGCCGCGGAAGGCGATCGTGCGCACGCGCTCGGTCGCGGCCCAGCTCAGCGCGACCTCGCGCCCGGCGAGCGCCGCGGCGCGCGCATCGGCCTCGTCGGCGAGGCGGCGCCAGCGCGCACCGTGCTCGGCGATCAGCGCCATCACCGCGACCACGGTGTTGCGGGTGATGCGCACGCGGGTCGGGTAGTCCTTCCAGGAGTGGGTTTCGACCAGCATCGCCAGACGATTGCGCAGATGGAAATAGCCGGTGGAGAAACGCGGCGGTGCGACGCCGTCGACGAAACCCGAAGCCGGGTTGTCGTTCTCGACGAACGAGGGATAGAACGGTACCGGCAGCGAGCCCTGTTCGGCCAACTGCGCCATGGTGCCGTCGCGCAGCGCGCGCCCTGCATCGCGCAGGGCCTCGTCGCCGGCGTGCAGGGGTTCGACCTGGATCGAGATGTCGTGCTCGAACTTGGCGCCGTCGGTGGTGTGCAGGTCGATGATCGCCAGCGGGTCCCAGGTTTCGACCAGCGCCAGCATCGCCTGCATTTCCGGCGTGTCGGCCTTGGCGTAATCGCGATTGAGGTTGAGATTGCGCGCGGTCACGCGCCAGCCCATTTCCGCGGGGCCGTTCTGGTTGGGGCGGTTCCAGGGACCGAAGCGTTCGTGGCCGTCGATGTTGAACACCGGCACGAAGATCAGCACAGATTTCCGCAGCGCTCCGGGCGCGGCTTCGCCGTCCAGCAACTGGCGCAGGGCGAGGAACCCCGCGTCCTTTCCGTCGACCTCGCCGGCGTGGATGCCGCCCTGCACCAGCACCACCGGCACGCCGTCGGCGCGCGCCTGCGCGGGCGTGCGCGCACCGCTGCGGGTCACGACCAGCGCCTTCATCGGTCGTCCTTCCGGGGTGGTACCGAAGTCGATGCACGACACCGCATCGCGGTAGCGGCGCGCGAACGCGGTGCACAGCGCGATCGCCTCGTCGTAGCGGGCGGTGCGGGCGTAGCCGCTGCGTTCGGCCTCGGTGGTCAGCGGGGCGGCGGCGCTCGCGACGGGCGCGGCGGCCGCGGTGGCGAGCGCGAGGAACAGTGGAGCGAACAGGGCGGGTGTGCGCATGAGGGCGGCGGGTTGGTCGGCGAGCGGGCATTGTGCCTGCGGCGGGCACTGCGTGGACAGCGCGGTCACGCACGGTCGCGGCGGCGGCTGTGCCACACTTGGCGGATCGCCCCCTGGACCCGCCCATGACCGCCACGCCCTGCACGCTGTACTACGCCCCCGGCGCCGCCAGCCTCGTCGTGCACTGGCTGCTGCTCGAACTGGAGCGGCCGCACACCCTGGCGCTGGTCGACACCAAGGCCGGCGCTCAGAAAAGCCCGGATTATCTCGCGCTCAATCCCAATGGCGTGGTGCCGACGCTGGTGATCGACGGGTGCCCGCACTACGAGGCCGCGGCGCTGCTGATGCATCTGGCCGACGACGATCCGCAGCGACGCTTCGCACCCGCGGCCACGGACCCGCAGCGGATCGATTACACGCAGTGGATGTTCAATCTCGCCAACATGGTCCAGCCGTTGTTCCGGCAGTGGTGGTATCCGCACGAGCCTGCGGGCGAGGCCCATGCGGAGACCGTGCTGGCGCATGTTCGCCCGCGGATCGAGGCGCAGTGGGAGCGGATCGACGCGCATCTCGCCGCGCACGGTCCGCATCTGCTCGGCGAGCGGCTGACCGCGGCCGATTTCTACCTGACGATGCTGATGCGCTGGTCGCGCAACATGCCGCGGCCGGCGACCGAATGGCCGCATCTGGCCGCGCTCGCGGCGCGGCTGAAGGCGCGGCCGAGTTTCGCCGAGTTGTACCAGCGCGAAGGACTGACCGAATGGGCCTGAGATCGCTGTCGGCGATCGCGGGGCTGCTTGGCGCCTGCGTCGGCGCATTCATCGGCGCCGCGACAGCGTCCGTCGCCGTATCGCCGCAGCCCGCATCGGCCGCGGCGGGCCCGCCGGAGCGCATCGACGGCGTCGCTCTGGCCGACTGGACCGGGCGCTGGTGGCAGTGGGCCTTCTCCTTTCCCGACGGCCTGGAGCCGTACCGGGATCGCGACGGTCGTCTGTGCGATGTCGGCCAGCGCGGCCCGGTCTGGTTCCTGGCGGGCACCGACGGCAGCTTCGACGCGCGCCGCGCTTGTCGCGTGCCGCAAGGGCGTCATCTGCTGGTGCCGGTCATCAACATGGTCCATTACGGGCCGGTCTCCGGACCGCGAGCGCGCTCGTGCGCCGCGCTGCAGAAGGCTGCCGCGACCAACAACGATCATCTGCGCAGCGCGGTCGCGGTGCTCGACGGCGAATCGCTGCCGGCCTCCGCGGTGTTGCGCCTGCGCACGATGCGCTGTTTCGATCCCTTTCCGGATGCCGATCCGGCTACGGGTGCGGATGCGAAGGGCGAAAGCGAAGGCGAAGGCGGCTTCGGCCTGCATGCGGCCGCCGACGGCTACTGGCTGGTGTTGCCGCCGCTGTCGCCGGGCCGTCACATGCTGAGTATCGGCGCCAATTACGCCGCCCCGGGCGACAACGGCCATGGCAGCATGGTGCAGAACTTCGAATACACGCTGGACGTCGGCGAGCCGACGATCTGAGACTCCCTTCCGACAGCCCTCCCGGCGGAGACACGATGAGCACACAGCCCCTCGCGCAACAGGCCGATTCCGCGGCGCCCCTGCCGCGCCAGATTCCCTACATCATCGGCAACGAAGCCTGCGAGCGTTTCAGCTTCTACGGGATGCGCAACATCCTGGTGCCGTTCCTGGTCGGCAGCGTACTGCTGTCCTACCTGCCCGAGGTCGAGCGCGAGGGCATGGCCAAGGAGGTCTTCCACAGCTTCGTCATCGGCGTGTATTTCTTCCCGCTGCTCGGCGGCTGGCTGTCGGACCGCTTCTTCGGCAAGTACCACACCATTCTCTGGCTGTCGCTGCTGTACTGCGCCGGCCACGCCTGTCTGGCGCTGTTCGAGGACAACCGCACCGGCTTCTACACCGGTCTGTTCCTGATCGCGCTGGGCTCCGGCGGCATCAAACCGCTGGTCTCGGCCTTCGTCGGCGACCAGTTCGACCAGTCCAACAAGCACAAGGCCAAGGTCGTCTACGACGCCTTCTACTGGACCATCAACTTCGGTTCGTTCTTCGCCTCCCTGCTGATGCCGCGCATCCTCAGCGCCTACGGCCCGGCCATCGCCTTCGGCATCCCGGGCATCCTGATGTTCATCGCGACGGTGATCTTCTGGCTGGGCCGCCACAAGTACGTCAACGTGCCGCCGGCGCCGCGCGATCCGGATTCCTTCGCCAACGTGGCCATGACCGCGCTGCGCGGCGGTGCGGACCGCGCCTACGGCGCGGGCAGCGCGGTCGCGGCCGCCGGCGTGGTGCTCGCGATCGCGATGATGGTCGGCTGGGGCACGTCCGCGTTCTGGTGGCCGCAGAACGTCGGCTTCGTGCCGACCTTCTGCCTCGCCCTGGGCGCGATCCTGCTGTTCGGCGGTCTCGGCACCGCGCTGCAACTGGATCGCGCGCGCGGCGTGCATCCGGACGCCGCGGTCGACGGCGTGCGCGCGGTGCTGCGGATCCTGATCGTGTTCGCGATCGTCAGCCCGTTCTGGTCGCTGTTCGATCAGAAAGCGTCCACCTGGGTGCTGCAGGGCAAGGCGATGGCGGTCCCGCACGATCTGTGGTGGTGGCCGAGCTGGCTGGTCAAGGAGGCAGCGCAGATGCAGGCGCTCAATCCGTTGCTGGTCATGCTGCTGATTCCGTTCAACAACCTCGTGCTGTATCCGCTGCTGGGCAAGCTCGGTTTCAAGGTGACGGCCCTGCGCCGGATGGGCTGGGGCATCGCCTTCTCGGGTCTGGCCTGGGTGGTCGCCGGCATGATCCAGTTGTGGATGGACGGCGGCGATCCGGTGTCGCTGGCCTGGCAGATCGCGCCTTATGCGCTCCTGACCTTCGGCGAGGTGCTGGTGTCGGCGACCGGTCTGGAGTTCGCCTACAGCCAGAGCCCGCCCAACATGAAGGGCGTCATCATGAGTTTCTGGCTGCTGTCGGTGACGTTCGGCAACGTCTGGGTGCTGTTGACCAACGCCGGTGTGAAGAGCGCCGGCATGTCCGCCTTCATCGCCTCCACCGGATTGAGCGAGAACGCGTTCCTGATGTTCTTCTTCGCCGGTTTCGCGTTCGTGGCCGCCCTGATCTTCGCGGCCTATGCGCGACGCTATCCGATGCAGGATCACTACCGTGCGGCGTGATATCGCGCCGCGCATGATGACGAGCCCGATCACGCTCGCATTGATCGTCGTCACCGTGCTGGTGTCGTGGCAGGCGTGGCAGCGGCCGCGCCTGCTCGACCGGCTGATCCTGTGGCCGCCGGCGATCCAGCGCCGCCGCGAATACGATCGCCTGCTGACCTACGGCTTCATCCACGCCGACGGCATGCATCTGGCGTTCAACATGATCACGCTCTACGCCTTCGGCCGGGTGATGGAGTTCTATCTCGGCGCGCGGCTCGGGCCGGTGGGTTATCTGCTGTTCTATCTGTCGGCGGTGGTGGTGTCGATCCTGCCGACCTATCTGCGCCACCAGCGCGATCCGCATTACCGCAGCCTCGGCGCGTCGGGCGCGGTGTCGGCGGTGCTGTTCGCCTCGATCCTGCTCGATCCGTGGTCGGGCATCTATCTGTTCTTCATCCCGATCCCGATTCCCGGTTTCGTCTACGGCGGCCTGTACCTGTGGTACACGATCTGGATGGATCGCCGCGGCGGCGACAACGTCAATCACAGCGCGCATCTGTGGGGCGCGCTCTACGGAATGTTGTTCACGCTGCTGCAGGAGCCGGCCCTGGCCGTGGATTTCCTGCAGCGTCTGTTCAGTCCCCGCTTCGGCGCGGGTTGAGCGCGATCGAGGGCGATGTTGGAGGCGATCCTGGCCGGGACGCGCCGCCGCGCGTCCCGGCATGCGCCGCTCAGGCGGCGTAGTTGCGGCCGACTTCGCCGCCGTAGGTCTGCAACAGGCGTTTCTGGATCACGAAATCCAGCAACTGGAACTCGCGGGTCGCGGTATCGCCCTGACGTGCAAGGTCGAACAGGCGGGAGACGACGGCATCGTCGGCAACGTTCGCGGCCGCGGCCGCAGTGGGATTCGCATCGGTCTGCATGAGCGGAGACTCCTGGGAGAGCGGTTGCGTCTTGGTCTGGCTGGGGAACACACTGCACGGGTGTTGCAGGAGTTCGAAGCACGAACCATGCCAGCCGTCGCGGCAGAGCCTCGGCGCAGGAACATGTCGCAGCGCGTCACTTTCGGTCGGCCGGGGCCGGCATCCGCATGCCCTGGCGTCATCGCCGCCCGGTCGGGTCGCGGCATCCGCGATCGCCGCCCGATCCGCGAAATTCCCGGAAAAAACCATCGCCTGCCATCGACCACGACGCCATCCGAGGGATGGGGTCGGGCGCCTGCAGACCGCCGCCTGCGGAAAAAGTTCCCCTACCCACTTCCCAAATCGCCCGGGTTGTGGTGTAAGGTGCGTCGACTGTTCCAAGCGGGATCACGGTACATCGTGGCCCGATGCGGTAGATCCAAGGTAGCAACCGTCGTACCACGGTCGGCCCCAGACGATCCGCTCATCGTTCGCGTTACCCCTGGCTAGACAGTCGCGGCGCCCGAAGCGCCGTGTATCCACCCAACTGTTGAATGTGAGGAGTAACACCCATGTCCGATCGTCAGACCGGCACCGTCAAGTGGTTCAACGATGCCAAGGGCTACGGCTTCATCACCCCGGAAAGCGGCCAGGACCTCTTCGTCCATTTCCGCTCCATCCAGGGCACCGGCTTCAAGTCCCTGAAGGAAGGCCAGAAGGTCACCTTCAAGGTCGTGCAGGGCCAGAAGGGCCTGCAGGCCGACGAAGTCCAGGCGCTCTGATCGAACCGCCGAAACGAAAGCCCCGGGCGTTCGCGCCCGGGGTTTTTTGTTGCCCGACGTCACGCGCAACAGGCCGACGCGATCCGTTATCCTGATCGCACCGTCGCCCGCAGGCGCGGCGGTCCCCCATCCGCATTCCCCCACGCGTCGCCCATGTCCAGACTCCCGTACTCCCCGCGCAGGACGCCGGCCGTGCTGGCCCTGGTCCTTGTCGTGTCCCTGTCCGCCTGCCGCGATCGCGACCAGGACCCGCCCCCCGCCGCGCCCGCACCCGCGACCCAGGCGCCCGCCGAGGCGGCCAAGCCGGTCGAGCTGAAGGACGTGATCGAGCAGGATGCCCGCTATGTCGTCGGCATCAGTTTCCCGCCCGCCGCCAACAAGTATCCGGGTCTCGCCGAAGCGCTGCAGCGCTACGCCGACGGCGCCCGCGCCGAGCTGATGAATGCGGTGAAGGCGGCCGATCCGGTCAAACAGACGGTACCGTACGATCTCTCGCTGGCCTTCACCCTGCAGGCGGAAACGCCGGACATGGTCGCGGTGGCCGCGGACGGCGCCAGTTTCACCGGCGGCGCCCACGGCGCGCCGCTGGTCGCGCGTTTCGTCTGGCTGCCGAAACAGAACCGGCTGCTGACTGCCAACGAGCTGTTCGCCGACGCGGCCGCGTGGAGCACGATTTCCGACTACGTGCGCGAGCAGTTGCACGCCACCCTGTCGCAGCGGGTGGATGCCGACGAACTTCCGCCGGCCGAACGCGCCGAAGTCATGCGCACGGTCGGACGCATGATCGACGAAGGCACGCGGCCGGTGCCGGCCTCGTTCGCCGCGTTCGAGCCGGTACTCGCCCCGGGCGGCGACAACCTGGTCGGCCTGCGGTTCGTGTTCCCGCCGTATCAGGTCGGCCCGTACGTTGATGGCGTACGTTCGGTGGAAGTGCCGACCCGGGTGTTGGCGCCGCTGCTGGTCGCGGACTGGCGGCCGATGTTCGTGGACGCACCGCCGACGGCCTCCGCACCGGCCGATGCCGGCGGTCCGCCGGTGCTGCAGCCCGGCGGCTGACCCGGTTCAGCCGGCGAGCGCCGTCGCCAGCGCGCGCCCGCAGTCGGTATCGAGTTTGAGATCGGCCAGATCGTCGGCGCGGGTGCGGCCGCGATTGAGGATCGCCAGCGGCATCCCGCGTTCGCGTGCCGCACGCGCGAAGCGGAAGCCGGAATACACCATCAGCGAAGACCCGATCACCAGCGCCGCATCGGCGGCGTGCAGGGCCTCGATCGCCTGCGCGTAGCGCGCGCGGGGCACGTTCTCGCCGAAGAACACCACGTCGGGTTTGAGTGTGCCGCCGCAGTGCGCGCAATGCGGGGCGACGAAGCGCGACACCGCTTCGGCATCGATGTCGGCGTCGCCGTCGGGCGCGGTCGCGGCGGCATGCGGGCGCCACCCGGGATTGAGCGCGGCGAGTCTCGTCTGCAACGCCTCGCGCGGGAACGCATCGCCGCAGCCCAGGCAGAGGGTGCGGTCGAGCCGTCCGTGCAGATCGATCACCGCGCGGCTGCCGGCGCGCTGGTGCAGGGCATCGACGTTCTGGGTGACCAGCGCGACGATCCGACCGGCGTTTTCGAGTGCGACGAGCGCGCGATGCGCGGCGTTGGGATGCGCGGCCGAAAACGATGGCCAGCCGACGAAACTGCGCGCCCAGTAGCGGCGATAGGTCGCGGGATCGCCGGTGAAGGCCTGCCAGGTCACCGGCGGCGAACGCTTCCAGGCGCCGCTGGCGTCGCGGTAATCGGGAATGCCCGAGCCGGTGCTGACTCCGGCGCCGGTGAGCACGAACAGTCGCGGATGACGCGCGATCCAGTCGCGCAGCGCGTCGGCGGCGTCGAGTGCGTCGTTGCGTTCGGGCAAGGCCTGCATGCGGTCAGCTTATCCCGGAAACGACACCGCCCGGACATGCCGGGCGGTGTCGGTGCCTGCGTGGATAGTTCCCGGCAAAGCCGAACCGGTCAGTGTCGTTGCGGCACAGGGATGCGCCGCCGGCCGGCAGCCCGCGAGCGGGCTGTCGGCGGGAGCGAGTCCGAATTCACTTCGGACTCGCGACCACCGAACAAGTCCAGGAGGGACTTGTTCGGTGTTGAGTTACTTCGCGGTGAGCCCGCGACGTTCCAGCAGCGGGTCGATCTTCGGATCGCGGCCGAGGAAATCGCGGAACAACTGCATCGCGTCCTTCGAGCCGCCACGGCTGAGCAGGGTGTTGCGGAAGTGGTCGCCGTTCTTGCGGGTCAGACCGCCGTTGTCCTCGAACCACTTCACGCTCTCGGCATCCAGCACCTCGGACCAGATGTAGGCGTAGTAGCCCGCGGCGTAACCGCCCATGATGTGGCTGAAATATGGGGTGCGGTAACGCGGCGGCACCGGGGCGTAGTCCAGGCCGACGTCCTTCAGCGCCTTGGCCTCGAAGGCCATCACGCCGGCGGCGTCGGGCAGCGCGTCGCTCGTGACCTGGTGCCAGCGCTGGTCGAGCAGGGCGGAGCCCAGGTACTCGGTGGTCGCGAAGCCCTGGTTGAACTTGTCGGCCGCCAGCACCTTGTCGAGCAGTGCCTGCGGCATCGGCTCGCCGGTCTGGTGGTGCTTCGCGTAGTTGGCCAGCACTTGCGGCCAGGTGGCCCACATTTCGTGCACCTGCGACGGATATTCGACGAAGTCGCGCGGCACGTTGGTGCCGCTGAAGTACGGGTACTTCACGTTCGAGAAGAGGCCATGCAGCAGATGCAGCGCGACCACCGGCCTGGTCCCCATCAGCTCCGACTGGTCGACATAGGAACTCATCCACGCACCGCCGCGCTTGGACGAACGCGCATAGGTGTCGATCAACACCATGCCGAGCTGCGAACCGTCTTCGTTGAAGATCTCGTAGACGGTGACGTCGGGATGGTAGGTCGGCAGGTCGCTGCGGCGCTTGAAGCTCAGGCCGTACAGCTTCTCGGCCATGAAGAACATGCCCTTTTCGAGCACGTTGTTCACTTCGAGGTAGGGCTTGAGCTGGGCTTCGTCGAAGTCGTACTTCGCCTGGCGCACCTTCTCGCTGTAGAAGGCCCAGTCCCAGGGCTGCAGCGCGAAGGTCGGTTCGCCCTTGGCCTTCTGCTCGGCGTCGATCATCGCCTGCAGTTCGGTGGCTTCGCGGCGGGCGTTGGCGACCGCGGGCGGCGCCAGTTGGGCGAGCATGCGGTTGACCGCTTCGGGGTTCTTCGCGGTTTCCTCGGCGAGACCGAATGCGGCGTAGTTCGGATAGCCCATGATCCTCGCGCGTTCGGCGCGCAGCTTGGCCACCTGGGCGACGATCGCGGTGGTGTCCCACTGGTTGCCGCGGCCGCCCCGGGCCAGCGAGGCCTTGTAGATGCGCTCGCGCAACGCGCGGTTTTCGAGCTGCGCGGTGAGCGGCTGGATCGTGGTGTTGAGCAGGGCGATGACGTACTTGCCCTCCAGCTTGCGCTCCTTGGCGGCTTCGGTCAGGGTGGCGATCTGCTCGTCGGCCAGGCCCTTGAGTTCGTAGCGCGAATCGACCACGACGGCCGAATCGTTGACCTCGTCCAGCACGTTCTGGCTGAACTTGGTCGACAGCGTGGCCAGTTCGGCGTTGATCGCCTTCACCCGCGCCTTCTGCTCCTCGGTCAGCTTGGCGCCGGCGCGCACGAAATCGGTGTGATAACGCTCGATCAGGCGCACGCCCTGCGGGTCGAGGCCGAGCTTGTCGCGCTGGTCGTACAGCGCCTGGATGCGCTGGAAGAGTTTGTCGTTGAGATAGATGCTGTCGTAATGCGCGGCGAACTTCGGCGAATATTCTTCGTCGACCTTGTCCAGCGCGTCGTTGGTGTTGGCGCTGGTCAGGTTGAAGAACACACGGCTGGCGCGGGTCAGCAACTGGCCGGAGCGCTCCATCGCCAGGATCGTGTTGTCGAACGTCGCCGGTTCGGCGCTGTCGGCGATCGCCTGGATTTCCTTCAGATGATCGGCCATGCCGCGATCGAAGGCCGGCGCGAAGTGGCTGTCCTTGATCTTGTCGAACTGCGGGAACTGCAGCGGCAGCGGGCTCTTCTCGAAGAGCGGATTGTCCTTGGCGGCGTCGGCGGGCATGGCGGCCTTGTCGGTGGCGGTCGGAGCGGAGGTTCTGTCCTTGTCGCAGGCGACCAGGGCGGTCGCGGACAGGGCCAGCGCCAGGGCGCAGGCGAGCGGGCGTTTCATTGAGGTGGTCCTCGGCGGGTGCGGTCGGCAGAAAGGTCGGTGGAAGCTGACGGCGGTGCGACGGTATCGAAATCGCGTGCGACAGGGTAGCCGACGCGGCCGCCGAGGGCCCATGACGAAAGACATGCGCCGTCCGGGGCGGGCTTGGCGCGCCTTGGCGGTTTCCGGCCGCGGTTTGACGAATTGTTTACAATTGCCGCCGATTCTCCTCCATACGGGTGCCGCAAGCACCCGCCCGCGCCCGCCTGCGCCCGCCGCATCCTCCCCAATCAGGACCTCCCCATGTCCCGTTCCCTGCCTCGTGCTCCTCGCGCCCTCCGTTTCGGTGCGCTCGCCGCCGCCGTCGTCCTCGCCCTGCCGGCCATGGCCCAGGACAGCCCGCCCGCCGATGCCCCCGAACTCGATGCCATCCAGGTCACCGCCCAGCGCCGGGTGGAGAACATCCAGGACGTGCCGATGGCGATCACGACCCTCAATCGCGAAGCCGTCGAGGTGCTCACCGCGAGCGGCGACGATATCCGCCTGCTGTCGGGCCGGCTGCCGAGCCTGAACATCGAATCCTCGTTCGGCCGCGCCTTCCCGCGTTTCTACATCCGCGGCCTCGGCAACACCGACTTCGACCTCAACGCCTCGCAGCCGGTGTCCCTGGTGTACGACGGCGTGGTCCAGGAGAACCCGATCCTCAAGGGCTTCCCGCTGTTCGATCTGGACCAGGTCGAAATGGCCCGCGGCCCGCAGGGCACCCTGTTCGGCCGCAACTCGCCGGCCGGCGTGATCAAGTTCGAGTCGGCGCGCCCCGAGTCCGAATTCGGCGGCTACGGCCGCATCGGCTACGGCTCGAACAACACCCTGAACCTCGAAGGCGCGATCACCGGAGCCATCGGCGAACGCACCTCGGCGCGCCTGTCGGTGCTGCACCAGCAGCGCGACGACTATGTCGACAATACCCGCAACGGCGCCGGCGACGATCTGGAAGGCTACGACGAAACCGCGGCGCGGCTGCAGGTCCTGTTCGCCCCGGGCGAGAACTTCGAAGCTCTCGCCAACGTGCATGCGCGCAAGCTGGAAGGCACCGCGCGCCTGTTCCGCGCCAACATCATCCGGCCCGGCACCAACGAACTGGTCTCCGGTTTCGATCGCGACCGGGTCTCGATCGACGGCCGCAATGAGCAGAAGCTGGACCAGATCGGCGCCAATCTGCGCATGCGCTGGGATCTGGGCCGGGTCAGCCTGTACTCGATCACCGGCTACGAAAGCGTCGATGCCTTCAGCCGCGGCGATATCGACGGCGGTTTCGGCGCCGCCTTCCTCGGCCCGGGCAATTTCGGCCCCGGCTTCATTCCGTTCCCGGCAGAATCCGCCGACGGTCTGCCGCATCACCGCCAGTGGAGCCAGGAGTTCCGCGTCGAGTCCAACGACGGCGGCCGTTTCGACTGGCAGGCCGGCGTGTTCTGGTTCGACGAGACCATCAGCGTCGACAGCTTCAGCTACGACAGCCTGTCGCCGAGCAATCCGCAGAACGGCTATGCGACCCAGCGCCAGGAGAACACCGCCTGGGCGGTGTTCGCTTCGGCCGATTTCGAGGCCACCGAGCGCCTGACGCTGCGCGGCGGCCTGCGCTACACCGACGACAGCAAGGAGTTCACCGCGCAGCGCGTGGTCGGTCCGTTCGGCCCGCCGATCGCGCCGATCTCGGTGGACCCCAGCGACACCGACGTGAGCTGGGACTTCAGCGCGGTCTACGAGGTCAACGATGAGGTCAATCTCTACGGCCGTGTCGCCAAGGGCTTCCGTGCGCCGAGCGTGCAGGGCCGGTTGATGTTCGCGAACGCGGCGCTGCCCGCGAACGAACTGGTCACCGTGGCCGAGACCGAAACCGTGCTGTCTTGGGAAGCCGGCGTGAAGGCGACCCTGTGGGACAACCGCCTGCGTCTGGGCTTCGCGCTGTTCCGCTACACCGTGGACGACCAGCAGCTCACCGCGGTCGGCGGTGCCGCCAATGTCGCCCGTCTGGTCAACGCCGACCGCACCGTCGGTCAGGGCGCCGAACTCGACCTGCAGGCCTGGTTGACCGATCGCCTGTTCGTCACCCTCGGCGCCAGTTACAACGACACCGAGATCCAGGACCGCGATCTGGCCGTGTTCGGCTGCGGCGGCGGCTGCACCATGCGCGACCCGGCCGGCACCGTGCCCGGTACCTTCCTGATCGACGGCAACCCGCTGCCGCAGGCGCCGAAGCATGTCTACACCGTGACCGCGCGCTACGGCATCCCGACCAGCCACGGCGAGTTCTTCGCCTACACCGACTGGTCCTACCGCAGCGAGGTCAACTTCTTCCTGTATCGCTCGACCGAATTCACCGGCGATCCGCT
>JBIJAD010000206.1:0-6994 GCA_044345955.1 Lysobacteraceae bacterium | reverse complement strand
CAGTTGGATGAAGCCCAGACGCCGGTCGGTCGACATGAACTTCAAGCCGGCCACGGCGCGGCTGCTGCCGCAACCTCTTGGCGTCGTGGGCGTCATGGCGCCGTGGAACTATCCGTTCGGGCTCGTGCTCAAGCCGTTGATCGCGGCGATCGCCGCCGGAAATCGGGTCATGATCAAGCCCAGCGAAGTCACACCCTCGGTCGCGGCGCTGCTGCGCGAGCTGCTGGCCGGCGTGTTTCCGGAGGACGAAGTCGCGGTGATCGAAGGCGATGCCCGGGTCGCTGAGGCCTTCATCGATCTGCCTTTCGATCATCTGCTGTTCACCGGCAGCACCCAGGTCGGAAAGCTGGTGATGGCGGCCGCGGCGAAGAATCTCACGCCGCTGACCCTCGAGCTGGGCGGGAAATCGCCGGTCATCATCGACGAACGCATCGACATGCGGCGCGCCGCGAAGTCGATCGCGACCGGCAAGCTGCTCAACTGCGGCCAGACCTGCACCGCGCCGGACTACGTGATGGTGCCGGAAGCCCGGCTGGAGGAGTTCATCCGCACCTTCACCGAGACGGTGCGCGGGATGTATCCGAAGGTCTCCGGCAACGAGGACTACACCAGCGTCATCAACGAGCGCCATCATCAGCGCCTGCGCGGCTATCTGCAGGATGCCGCGGCGAGCGGCGCGCGGATCGTCCCGGTGTATCCGGACGAAGCCGTCGACGGACGCAGGATGGCGCCGACCCTGGTGATCGAGCCGCCCGAGGACAGCGCGATCATGCGCGAGGAGATCTTCGGACCGATCCTGATCGTTCGCGGCTACCGGCGCCTGCGCGAGGCGATCGACTTCATCAACCGTCGCCCGCGCCCGCTGGCGCTCTACGTGTTCAGCGATGAGCGCGCGGTCGAGGACGAGGTCATGGCCAATACCGTCTCCGGCGGCGTCACCGTCAACGACACCCTGCTGCACTACACGCAGGAGTCGCTGCCGTTCGGCGGTGTCGGGCAAAGCGGGTTCGGCACGCACCACGGCGACAGCGGCTTCGAGACCTTCAGTCACATGAAGCCGATCTTCCGCCAATCGCGCCTCAACGCGCTCGACATGCTGCGCCCGCCCTACGGCAAGCGCTCGCGTTGGCTGCTGGCGCGGATCATCGGCATGTCATGAGGCGGCGATAGGTTCGCCGCGAGGGGTCGGGCTGTCGCAAAGCCACCCGACAACGCAGCCACGGACGGCTGCGCCGACGAAACAGACGCGCGAGCGATCGTTTCGTCGACATCCGGTCCGGGCGTTCGTGCCGGGCCGACCACTCGGCAAACGATCCGGAGGATCGCTTCCGAACATCCTGCCGGAATCACACCCCACGGAACGCGTTATGGAAGCGAAACACGACAGTCACGGAGCCACCGGCGCCGTTCGCATGCCGCAGTGGTACCGGGAGCACATGCAGCCGGCCTGCGAATTCATCGCCCGTCTCGATCCGTTCCCGTTCGATCAGCCGAGCGACATCTCGGGCTACGTCGCCCTGCATCAGAACGATTATCTGCGTCTGGGCAACCATCCGGACGTGGCCGCCGCGCGCGATCGCGCCAACGCGCGCAATCGCAGCGAGTCGTTCATGTCGTCGGTCTACGGTGGCGGTTCGGACGAATGCGAGGTCTTCCGCCGCGCCATCGCCGATTGCATGCGTGCAGAGGATGCATTGCTGACCACCTCCGGCTGGGCCGCCAATGTCGGTCTGCTGGAGGCGATCGCGCCGGTGCTTCGGCCGATCTATATCGACAATCACGCCCATGCCTCGCTCTACGACGGGGTCAAGCTTTCGCTCGGCAAGAAGGTCGTGGTCGATCACAACGACCCGGAGCATCTGCTCGCGAGGATCGCCCACGGCGGGCCCGGCATCGTGGTGATCGATGCGGTCTACAGCACCGACGGTTCGATCGGCGACATCGCCCGTTACGTCGAGATCTGCGAACAGAACGATTGCGTGCTGGTGCTCGACGAGGCGCATTCGTTCGGATTGTTCGGCGGCGGGGGCGGGCTCGCGGTCGAGCTCGGGCTGGCCGACCGCGTGCATTTCCGCACCGTGAGCCTGAACAAGGCGCTGGGCGGTCATGGCGGTCTGATCGCCGGCGATGCCGAGATGATGCGCCTGGTGCGTGCGCGCTGTCGTTCGATCATCTTCAGTTCGGCGACTTCCAGCGTTTCCGCCGCCGGTCATCTCGCCGCGCTGGATATCATCGTCAACGATCCGGACCGCGCCGGCCGCTGCCTCCGCAACGCCGAGATCCTTCGCCAACGGTTTCATGCCCATGGTATCGACACCGGCGACAGCCGTTGCCAGATCGTCTCGATCTTTTTCGAGGACGAGCAACAGACCTGCGAGTTCTACGACCGACTGCGCAAGGCCGGCATCCTGACTTCGGTCTTCCTCTATCCGGCGACGCCCGCCGGGGTCGGTCTGGTGCGTTACTCGGTGCATTCGGAACTGAAGGCGGAGGAAATCGACGCCACCGTGCGCATCAGCGTCGAAGCCCTGCAGGCGATGGGCCGTCCGGTGCGGATGGCCGCCTGACCCAATGAAACCGCGACAGAAGCCGACCCGCGTGGCGACGGCGACGGCGCGGCAAGATCCATGAAGGAGAATCCATGAGCAAGAAGACCGGCACCAAGGACGCCAAGACCGAGAAACAGGGCGATCTTCCGATCCATCCCTACATCGGCGGCACCACCCGCAATCTGATCGGCAACGTGATCCGCAACGGTGGCGTCAGCGCGGCCAAGGTTCCCACCCTGCTGTTGACCCTCTTCGGGACCCTGCTGACCGCTCCCTTGCGTTTCGCCGAATTCGTGCTCTACGGGCGCAAGGTCGCGAACACCGCCTTCGCCGAAGATCCGATCTTCATCGTCGGCCATTGGCGCAGCGGCACCACCCATCTGCACAACGTGCTCAGCCAGGACAAGCGCCTGGGCTATCTGACCACGCTGCAGGCGGTGTTCCCGACCTGCAGCATCCTGCTGAGCCGGAGCGAGGCGACCAAGAAGGCGGTCGCCGGACTGTTGCCGGAGAAGCGGATGATGGACAACGTGAAGATGGGCATCGATTTTCCGCAGGAAGAGGAGTTCAGCGTTTCCTGCATGACGACCCATTCCCATCACTGCAATCACTTTCCGCGGACGATCCGCGAGAGTTTCGAGAAGTACGTGTTGATGAATGTCGACGCCGAAGAGAAGTCGCGTTGGAAGAAGGCCTACCTCGGCGTTCTGCGCAAGGCCGCGTTCATGGCCGGAGGCAAGCGCCTGCTGCTCAAGAATCCGTACAACACGGCCAGGATCGAGACTTTGCTGGAGATATTCCCCAACGCCAAGTTCATCCACATCTATCGCAATCCCTACAACATCTACGTCTCGGCCCTGCACGATTTCATCAAGGAGGCCGAGGAAATGGCGCTGCAGGAGTTCAGCGAACAGGATTTCTCGGAGCTTTGCTACGAATTGTACGAGAAGCTGATGAGCCACTACTGGAAGCACCGCGAGCTGGTGCCCAAGGGCAACCTCTGCGAGGTGTCCTATGAGCGGTTCGAGCAGGAGCCGATGTCGGAAGTGATGCGGATCTATTCCGAGCTGGGCCTCGAGGTGACCGACACAATGAAGGCCGATGTCGAGGCGTACCTCGCGAGCATCGCCGGCTACAAGAAGAACAAGTACAGCTACAACGAGAGCCTGGTCGATGAGATCACCCGCAAGTGGGGCTTCGCGATCCGGCGCATGAATTACGCGCCGCCGCGCGACATCGCATTGAGCGCCGATGCGAAATGGTCGTGCCAGATGGATTACTGAACCCGGGCGCGTGGCCGTCAACGGCGACGCACCGTCATCGATGCATCGAGGAGATCGCTTGGACAATACGCTTGCGCAGGAAATCGGCAAAGGGGAGTACGACTGGGCCTTTCACGTCGGTACGCATGCCGTCGTCTGGGGTTTGCCGATCGTCGAATGCTGGTCGGACCGGCTGAAGAAATTGCGTCCGTCGCCGGATGCGGATCCGGATCCGGCGCTGGTCAATCGTTTTCGCCACGTCCGTGCGCTCTCGCGCCCGGGCGCCAGCGAGTTCGTGAACGCCGCGACCGATTTCCTGTATTCGACCGCGGTGATCGATCTGCGCGAGGGGCCGCTGCGGCTTCGCGGCGGTGCCGCCGACGGACGCTGGTACGGCCTGCAGGTGCTGGATGCGCACATGGAAACGCTGGCCAACATCGGCACGCGCACGATCGGGGCGTTGCCGCCGGATGTGCTGCTGGTCCATGCCGATCACGCCGTCGATGCCGAGGCTCCCCCGTCGGGGTGGATCGTGTGCAGCGACAGCCCGTTCCTGTACATCGTCGGCCGGATCGCCGCGGCCGAAGGCGACGATCTCGCCGGCGCGCACCGGCTGCAGGACAGCCTCGATCTGAGCCCGGAGGGCGAACGACGGCCGTTGCCGTCCGGCTTCGCCGACGCATGCGCGCCGCTGCCGCAGAGCGAGGGGCCATCGGGCTTCCATGCCCGTCTCGCCCACGTGATGCGATTCGTCGAGCCGCGTCGTCACGAAGGTATGCTCTCCGGGCTGTTCCGCCGCCTCGGCATCGATCCGGCGACCGGCTTCGATCCGGATGCGTTGTCCGAGCCGGTGCGTCGCGGTCTTGCCGACGCCGTCGCCCATGCGCAGTCGATCCTCGCGCGCAAGCTCTATTCGACCGGCCGAATGATCGACGGCTGGATGTGGGTCACCGACATCGGCAACTACGGCAGCGATTACATCGTCCGCGCACTGGTCTCGCAGCACGGGATCTGGGCCAACGTGCCGGAGGAGAGCCTCTACGTGATGGGGCGGCTCGATGCCGAAGGTGCTCTCCTGCACGGTGCGCATCGCTACGAGATACGTTTCCCGCCGGGGCAGACGCCGCCGGTGGATGCGTTCTGGTCGATCAGCTATTACGACGAGCACGGGCGGCTGATCGATCACCCCTCGGGGCGGAGCACGGTCAACTCGCTGTACTCGCCGCTGGTCTTCGAGGACGACGGTGCGCTGGTGATCGAGATCGGATCCGCACCCTCGCGCCCGGAGCGCACCGCGAACTGGCTGGCCTCGCACGACGGTGCCTTCAACCTCAATCTGCGTTGCTACAACCCGCGTCCGGAGATGCTGACGGACGGATACCGCGTACCTGCGGTCGTCCGGATCGGCTGAGCGACGTCGCCCTTCCTCGAACGATACGGACCTGCGCATGACCGCATCCACGGCGCCTCTCGCCTTCATCACCGGCGGTTCCTCCGGCCTCGGTCTGGAGATGGCTCGCCGCCTGCGTGCCCGGGGCTATGCCCTGATCCTTCTCGCCCGCGACCGGCTCAAGCTGGAGCGCGTGCGTCAGGATCTGTTGGCCGATGGCGGTCGCGCCCCGGTCGATGTGGTGGTCTGCGATCTCGCCGACGAACTGGAGGTGCAGCGCGCCTTCGGCGAGGTCCGCTCGTTGTGCGCACGGATCGACTTCCTGATCCTCAACGCGGGGGCCGCTTCGATCGAACTGGTCGAGGACTATGCGTCGCTGGGGGAGATCACCGGCAACGTCCGCGCCAATCTGCTCGGCCCGATCGCCTGCACCCATCTGGCGCTGCCGCTGATGGAGGCGGGCGGACGCATCCTCTACGTGTCTTCCGGTTTCGCTTTCGTCGGACCTGCCGGTTACACCCTGTACGCCACCGCCAAGGCCGGCATGAACGTCTTCGCCGACGGTATGCGTCGCGAGCTGCTGAGGCGGAAGATTTCGGTCCATGTCGCCTGCCCCGGCGATATCGACACGCCGATGTATCAGGGCGAACTGCGCACGATGCCGGACTGGATCCGCGCCAAGATGGGGCGTGCCAAGCCGATGGCGGCCGACAAGGTCGCGCGCCATATCCTCGACCGCTGCTTCCGCGGTCGCTACATGATCCTGCCATCGGCCGATGTGCGCCTGTTGATCGCGATCCAGTCCCTGCTGCCGCGCTGGTTGTCGATGCGGCTCATCGACCGCATCCTGCCGTTGCCGCCGGGCAGTTGAGGTCGCGCGTCTCGTCAATTGCGACTGGCGGCGGCTACAGTAGGCGACCGCACTGCCCGGAGCCGCCGTGAATCGACCCGCCACCCGAGCCGCCGGCAAGGCCGCCGCGAAGACCCGCACCGCCTATGTCTGCGGCGAATGCGGCGCGGAGCACGGCAAGTGGCAGGGGCAGTGCGGAGAGTGCGGGGCGTGGAACACGTTGACCCAGATCGTCCTCGAATCCGCCGAGGCCGCGGCCTCGCCGGCGGCGCGGCGCGGCGGCTGGGCGGGCAAGGTCGATCCGCCGAAGATCACCGCGCTGAAGGACGTGCTCCAGCACGAAGACGTGCGCACCACCACCGGCATCGGCGAATTCGACCGGGTGCTCGGCGGTGGGCTGGTCGAGGGCGCGGTGGTGCTGATCGGCGGCGATCCGGGCATCGGCAAATCGACCCTTTTGCTGCAGGCGCTGGCCGCCATGGGCGGACGGCTGCCGGCGCTCTACGTCACCGGCGAGGAGTCGCTGGGCCAGGTCGCCGGCCGCGCCGCGCGGCTGGGGCTGCCTCTGGAGGGCCTGAGCGCGCTGGCCGAGACCGGCGTCGAGCGCATCCTCGAACAGGCCGCGCAGATGCGGCCGCGGCTGCTGGTCGCCGATTCGGTGCAGACCCTGTGGACCGAAACCCTGACCGCGGCGCCGGGTTCGGTCAGCCAGGTCCGCGAAAGCGCCGCGCGCCTCGTGCGCTACGCCAAGGAAACCGGCACCGCGATCTTCCTGGTCGGCCACGTCACCAAGGAAGGCGGCATCGCGGGCCCGCGCGTACTTGAGCACATGGTCGATGCCGTGCTGTATTTCGAGGGCGATGCCGGCAGCCGGTTCCGGGTGCTGCGCGCGTTCAAGAACCGCTTCGGCGCGGTGAACGAGCTGGGCGTGTTCGCGATGGGC
>JBIJAD010000200.1:0-7158 GCA_044345955.1 Lysobacteraceae bacterium | reverse complement strand
TCGCCCTGCGCGGGCTTTCCAATCGGCCGATGCGTCGGCACGGCGAGGCTGCTGCCGTCGAGGCGGGAGATGAGCCCCATTCCGCCACGGAAATGGCCAATCGACTGCTCGCGCCCCGCTGGTACCCCGACGCCACGCTCGAGGCAGCGTCCTGGCCCGAAGCGGATGCCGATGTCCTGATCGTCGGCGCCGGCGACGCCGAGGAAACGGCGCTGCGGCTGCGTTTCCCGCGCGCACGCTGCATCGCGACGACCGAGACCGACGCGATCGCCAGCCTCGGCCGGTTCGATCACGTCTTCTGGTTGGCGCCGAAACACGAGATTCCGGTTGCAGAGTCCGAGGCGGCGATCGACGCCGCGATGAACGGCCTGCTGGCGCTGTTCCGCTGCATCAAGGCGTTGTTGGCATCGGGTCACGAGCGGCATCCGCTCGGACTGACGCTGGTGACCTGGCAGGCGCTGCGGGTCCAGCCGGGCGAGCCGCTGGCACCGTATCCGGCCGGCGTGCACGGTCTGGCCGGATCTTTGCAGAAGGAGTATCCGGATTGGTGCATCCGCGCCGTGGATCTCGCGGCCGATGCGCCCTGGCCGCTGGACGCGGTGCTGCGTCTGCAGCCGGACCCGCACGGCAATGTCCGCGCCTGTCGTCATGGCGAATGGCTCGTGCAGCAGTTGGTCGCGTGCGCGCCGGCGCAGGGGGGCGTCGGCCCCTGGCGCGAAGGCGGCGTCTATGTGGTGGTCGGCGGCGCAGGCGGCATCGGCGACATGCTCACCGCGCATCTGGTGCGGAACCATCGCGCGCATGTCGTATGGCTGGGCAGGCGCCCGCAGGACGACACGATCGGCACCGCGCTGCGGAAGATCGCGGCGTACGGACCGTCGCCTCGCTATCTGCAGTGCGACATCGCCGACGCCGGATCGCTGGAACAGGCGGTCCGCACGATGAGGACCTGGCATCCGACGATCCACGGCGTGATCCATTCGGCCATCGATCTGCTCGACCGCAGCATCGCTCGGATGGACGAGAGCCGCTTCGCGGCCGGGCTGGCGCCCAAGATCGCCGGCAGCATCCACCTCGCGCGGGCGTTCCGCGACGAACCGCTCGACTTCCTGCTGTTCTTCTCCTCGATCCAGAGCTACGCCACCGCGCCCGGCCAGAGCAACTACGCTGCGGGGTGCGTGTTCCAGGATGCGTTCGCCGATGCGCTGGCGCAATCCGCGCCGTATCCCGTGAAAGTCATGCAATGGGGCTACTGGGGCGGCATCGGCGTCGTCGCCGGAGCGGCCTATCGCGAGCGCATGGCGCGGGCCGGGATCGGTTCGATCGAGCCGGAAGAAGGACTCGCGGCCCTCGACGCGCTGTTGACCGGAGGCTTCGATCGGCTCGTTTCGATCAAGGCGAGCCGGCTGCCGCTGGGCGTCGCCGTCGATACCGCGGAACGATGGATCGAACTGCCGCGCGCCGATGCGGTCGCATGGCAGGCACCGCGCACCTTCCCCGCGCCGGACTTCATCGACGGCGCTGCCGGCGAAGCGCGCGCACCGATCGAACGCGGGTTCGAACTGGCGCAACTGACCCTGCTGTGCGCGCAGCTCGAAGCGCTCGGCCTGTTCGACGGCGAAGCGCCGTCCGCCGCCGCGGCGCGCGCGGGCATCGCCGACAAATTCGCCGGCTGGCTCGAAGAAAGCGCTCGCAGGCTCCGTGAGGCCGGATTCGTCGAACCGTGCGGCGAAGGTCTGGTGTGCGTCCGCGATGTCGCACCGATCTCGCTCGAGGCTGCCTGGGCCGAATGGAACCGTCAGCGCGACGCCTGGATCGCGGTGCCCGATCTGGCCGGTGCGATCGGCCTGATCGAGGCCGCACTGCGGGGCTTGCCCGACATCCTGTCCGGTCGCAGGCGCGCGACCGATGTCGTTTTCGCGGACGCTTCCGTCGGCCTCGTCGAAGGCGTCTACAAGAACAACCCGGTACTCGACTATTTCAACGACGCGCTCGCCGCGACCGTGGCCGACTGCGTCGCCGCCGGCGCGAACCGCGCGCCCGGCAGGCCGCTGCGGATCGTCGAGATCGGCGCCGGCACCGGCGCCACCAGCGAGCACGTCTTCCGTCGATTGGCCGATTCCCCCACCGCCGTCGACGAATACTGTTTCACCGATATCTCGCGCGCATTCCTGCTCAGGGCGGAAGACCGCTACGCCGCCACCGCGCCTTATCTGCGCTGCCGTCTGCTCGACATCGAGAAGGCGCCGGCCGGGCAGGGCATCGCGACCGGCGCCTACGACATCGCGATCGCGACCAATGTGCTGCACGCCACGCGCGACATCAGGCGCACGCTGCGGCACGTCAAGTCGCTGCTGCGGCCGGGAGGCGTGCTGCTCGTCAACGAGATGAGCCGCAACGGTCTCTGGGCGCACCTCACGTTCGGCCTGCTCGACGGTTGGTGGCGCGCGGAAGACCTCGCCCTGCGCGAAACCGGCTCGCCGGTGCTGGTCCCGTCGACCTGGAAGCGGGCACTGGAAGCGGAAGGCTATCGCCGCATCGCCTTCCCGACCGCCGCGGCCGAAGCCCTCGGCCAGCAGTTGATCGTCGCCGAGAGCTCCGGCGTGATCGCGCTGCCGGAATCGGCCAGTCGGATGGACGACCCGGCTGCCGGAACGATGGTCGTCCCGCGCCGCGATCGGGACGCCGCAGCGGCGGCCGCGGTCATGACGGCGCCGGGCGCGGCGCACTCGAACAAGACGGACCCGAACATGATGCATCCGGACTCGACCGCACGCCGTTCTGCCGAACCGGCGGCGGCACTCGTCCTGCGGCTCGTCCGCGCACTGCAGGGCGTGGTCGGCGGGACGCTGCGCATGCCGCCGGAAGAGCTCGATCCGCGCACCGTGCTGGAGCAGTACGGCATCGACTCGATCCTGGTGGTGCAGTTGGGCGGCGCGCTGAGGGCCCACTTCCCGGACGTCACCAGCACGCTGTTCTTCGAGCACCGGACAATCGACGCGCTTGCCGCGCATCTGATCGCCGAATATCCGGAACGCGTGAGGTTGTGGATCGGCGAGGCCGCTGTCGCCGAGAGCACCGTGGGCGAAGACGTGGGCGCGGACGCCGCCGACGCGGCGCCACCGGCAAGGACGAACGTCAGGATGGCGGCGCCGGAGCCGGCGTCGCGCGCAGCGATGCCGGCCGGTCGCGACATCGCGATCGTCGGCATCAGCGGCCGCTATCCCGGCGCCCGCGACGTCGAAGCCTTCTGGCGCATCCTGCGCGACGGCGTGAACTGCGCCCGCGAAATCCCGGCGGACCGCTGGGACTGGCGCGATTATTTCATTCCCGGGAAAGGCGCTCCCGGCGCCATGTACAGCCGGTGGGGCGCATTCGTCGACGACATCGACCGCTTCGATCCGCTGTTCTTCCGTCTGTCTCCGCGCGAAGCCGAAGGCATGGACCCGCAGGAGCGCCTGTTCCTGGAGCAGGCCCATGCCTGCATCGAGGATTCCGGCCATACCCCGCAGAGCCTGTCGCCCACCCGGCGCGTCGGCGTGTTCGTCGGCGTGATGAACAGCACCTACGCGCAGCAGCCGAGCCATTGGTCGATCGCGAACCGGGTGTCGTACACCCTCGATTTCGTCGGGCCGAGTCTGGCGGTCGATACCGCCTGTTCGTCGTCGCTGACCGCGATCCATCTCGCCATCGACAGCCTGCTCGGCGGCGGCTGCGACGTGGCCCTCGCCGGCGGCGTCAATCTCATCATCGACCCGATCCAGTACATCACGCTCTCGGCGAAAGCCATGCTCGCCGGCGACGATCGCTGCAAGTCGTTCGGCGCCGGTGCCGACGGCTTCGTCGATGGCGAGGGCGTCGGCTGCGTGCTGCTCAAGCCGCTGGCATCGGCGATCGCCGACGGCGACCGGATCGAAGCCGTCATCAAGGCCAGCGTGCTCAATGCCGGCGGCAGGACCAGCGGCTACACCGTGCCGAATCTGGCGATCCAGTCCGAGCTGGTCGCCGAGGCCCTGCGTCAGGCCGGCGTTCATCCGCGCGCGGTGAGTTGCATCGAGGCCCACGGCACCGGCACGTCGCTCGGCGATCCGATCGAAGTCGCCGCGCTGACCCGCGCATTCGGGCAGTGGACACGCGAGACCGGGTTCTGCGCGATCGGATCGGTCAAGTCGAACATCGGCCATGGCGAGAGCGCGGCCGGGATCGCGGCATTGACCAAGATCGTGCTGCAGATGCGCCACCGCTCGCTGGCGCCGACGCTGCACGTCTCCGAGCTGAATCCGGAAATCCGCTTCGACCTGAGCCCCTTCGTCGTCCAGCGCGCGCTGTCCGACTGGCCGCGCCCGCGGCTCGACATCGATGGCCGCACCCGCGAGTTCCCGCGCATCGCCGGGATTTCCTCGTTCGGCGCCGGCGGCGCGAATGCGCACCTCATCGTCGAGGAATACATCGAGGACGATGTCGTTGCGGCCCCGGTCGAGGCCGGGCGGCCGGCGCTGATCGTGCTTTCGGCGCGCACCCCGGAGCAGTTGCGCGCCCGCGCCCGTCAGCTTGCGGACCATCTCCGCGATGGCGGTGACCTGCGGCTCGACGATGTCGCCTACACCCTGCAGGTCGGGCGCGAGGCCATGGAGTGCCGGCTTGCGTTGCTCGTCGCCTCGATCGCACAACTGATCGAACGGCTGGACGGCTACGCACAGGATCGCGCCGAACAACCCAATACCTGGCGCGGCGAAGTCGGTACCGGCGATGCCCTCGCCGCATTCGGCGACGACGAACATCTCGCCGGCGCCGTCGAACACTGGATCGACGGCGGCAAGCATGCGCAACTCGCGTCGCTGTGGGTGAAGGGCCTGCCGGTCGCATGGGAACGTTTCCACCAGGGCGCGCGCCGACGTCGCCTGTCGCTGCCGACGTATCCCTTCGCGCGCGAACGTCTCTGGATCGACCGCGCCTCGCGTCGCGCCGTGGGCGAGCCTCCGGCCGGCATTCCTCGCAGCGCGGGCTCGATGCTGACGCTGCGCGAACGCTGGGTGGAGATGCCGCACGGCGAACGCGGAACGACACCGAGACGCGTGCTGTGTCTGGCCGCGGATGCGGCGATGGCGGAAATCGCGGCCCATGCGCTGGCGCAGTGCGTTGCCGGTCTCGATACCGTCGCCGCAACGCCGGATCGGGACGCCCTTGCGCGGCTTGCCGCCGTCGATGCCCGTTTCGACGCGGTCGTCCATTCCGGGTCGGGCGACGCACCGGCATCCGCGCCCTGCGCCGAATCGCTGCTCGACACGGTGCAGGCGCTTTTCGCCTCGGGTCTGCGCTTCGATCGATTCCTGCTGTCGACCGACTGCGACGATATCGAGTCGCGCTGCCATGCCGAGTCCTGGATCGGTTTCCAGCGCTCGCTGGTCGTCGCCGCACCGCAACTGGCGACCGCGACCCTGATCCATCAGGCCTCGGCCCGCGACACGAGCGCACAGGCTGCGGATCGCTGGACGATTCGCGCCCGACGCATCGCCGATGCGCTGTGCGCGGCGACCTTCGAAAGCGAGTGGCATGCGGACGGGCGTCGCCATGTCCTGCGTTTCGAGGAATGGACGCTGCCCGTTCGCGGCGACGCGATCCGGAACGGCGGCACCTACTGGATCACCGGCGGCGCTGGCGGGCTCGGTGGTCTGATCGCGCGCCATCTGCTCGGGCGGTATGCCGCGCGCGTGATCCTGAGCGGGCGCCGCCCACCGGATCCGGCCATGCTCGCCGAACATCGGCAGTGGGCCCGCGACGGCGGCGAGATTCTCTATCTCCAGGCCGATGTCGCGGATCCCGAGGCCATGCGGGCCGCGGTCGCGGAGGCCGTCGTCCGATTCGGCCCGATCGAAGGCGTCGTCCATGCGGCCGGCACGGTCGACGACGCCAGCGTCGTCGACAAATCGCGCGCTGCGTTCGCGCGGGTGCTCGCGCCCAAAGTCGCCGGTACGCGGGCGCTCGATGCCGCGATGGCCGGTCAACCCCTGCGTTTCATCTGTGCTTTCAGCTCGACATCCGCCGTGCTGGGCGATTTCGGCAGCGGCGATTACGCGCTCGCCAATCGCTATCAGCTCGCCTGCGCCGAGTATGTGCCGGCGCCGGAAGGCTGCAGGCGCGTGGCGATCGCCTGGCCGGTGTGGGCCGACGGCGGCATGCGCGCGGATGCCGACGCCGCCGCGAGGCTCTATCTGCAGTCCAGCGGCCAACTCGCGCTGCCGGCCGGGATCGGGCTGGATCTGTTCGAACGCGCGCTCTCCGTCAGCGGCAGCGGGATCGTCATGTACGGCGATCGTGCGCGGATCGAACGCAGTCTCGATGCGCGCGCACGAAGCGCGGCGATCATCGCGGCGCCGCGTACGGACCACGCCTCCGCCCCGGTGGCCGCAGGTCGGCCCCGACGTCCCGAACTGCGCGGTCTGTCGCTGGAAGAATGCGTGCAGTGGGAGCTGCGCGAGCAGGCCGGCGAACTGCTGAAACTCGACCGCGACAGGATACGCACCGGCGTGAATCTGGCCGATTACGGTTTCGACTCCCTGACCCTGGCGGACTGGGCGAAGCGGATCTCGCAGCATTACGGCATCGAATTCACGCCGGCTGCCTTCTTCAGCCACACATCGATCGACGCACTGCGCGGACATCTGCTGTCCAGGCATGCCGACCTGCTGCGCGATTTCTATCTGGATACGCCCGCGCCTTCGCCCGTTGCGCCCGCCGAAACCGCGGCGTCCGCAGCGGCCGAAGCCGCATACCTTCACGAGAGCATTCCCTTGCCTGCCGACCCGATGCCGAACACCACGTCCGATCCCATCGCGATCATCGGTCTCAGTGGCCGTTTCCCGCAGTCCCGCACCGCGAACGAGCTGTGGCGTATCCTCGCGGAGGGCCGCGACGCCGTCGAGGAAATCCCGCTGGATCGTTTCGACTGGCGCGATGCGTTCGCCAGCGGCGCCATCGACAGCAAATGGATGGGCGCCCTGCCGGGCGTGGACGAATTCGACCCCGCATTCTTCGAGGTCTCTCCGCGCGAGGCCCAGACCATGGACCCGCGGCAGCGCCTGCTGCTGCAGGAAGGCTGGCGCGCGCTCGAGGACGCCGGTTTCGGCGAAGCGCGACTGCAGCGCGACGATATCGGCT
>JBIJAD010000199.1:0-7171 GCA_044345955.1 Lysobacteraceae bacterium | reverse complement strand
GCCTGAATAGGTCGGAGCAGGATTTCTCTATCAGCTACGTTGAAAGGCTCAGAATCGAGGCGTTGAAAGGCCATGGAATCTAAGAAAGTGATAGATGCCGCTGTTGATTTCTTGAGATCCAAGGGGATTCAGTTTTCCGGTGATGGCGTTGTCTCGACAGTGGGAGAAGGTTTCGTGGAAGTTGTTTTCGAAGTCCCGCAAGCTCTCGATCCAGATGTTGTCGTCGACCCCCCAGATGTTCGGGTTTGCATTGATCTTCAAACGATGTTGGTTCGATTGATCGATCAAATGTGATTTTTTTGATATGACGAGAGATCAGGGGCTGTCAAGAACATACAACTGCGATTGACGTTCAGGCGGCGAGCAGCGGAACCCGCTCGTCGAACACGATCTAGAAACTCCCCCGGCGCCAGTCGGCCTGCTGGTCGGCGCCGGCAGCGCGCAGACGCTGTACTGCTTCCAGCCCGACGCCCTTGGCAGCACCCGGGTCGCGATCGACCCGGTGCGGGACGTGGCGGTGTGGTGCTGGGACCTGACGGGAGACGCATTCGGCGCCAGCGCCCCGAACGAAGACCTGGACAGCGACGGCACCGAGTCGGTCAAGGTCCGGTTCTGCCGTCTCTTCGGTCACATTCCACCCGTTCCACAGTCCTGCGATGATTGGGCCATTCGCGAACTCGTCCGCGAACGTGCACCGAGTCCTTTCACTTGTCCGGAGCCCCCCATGTCCACCGCCCCAACCCCGCTGTCGAAAGACCTGAATCCCGTCGCCGCGACCGAGCGGGTGGAGGCGATGGACGTCCTGCGGGGCTGGGCACTGCTCGGGATCCTGCTGATGAACATCGAGGCTTTCGCCGGACCGCTGATCCTGTCGATCACCGGTCTGGATCCGACCCTGTCCGGGGCGGATCGCGTGGTCGATGCGGGGGTGTACATTCTGGTCCAGGGCAAGTTCTATCTGATGTTCTCGCTGCTGTTCGGGATGGGCTTCGCGGTCATGCTGGAGCGGGCGAAGGCCGCCGGACGGGCGTTCGCTCCGGTGTATCTGCGGCGCACCTTGGTGTTGCTGCTGATCGGTCTGGTGCATCTGGTCTTCATCTGGTCGGGCGACATCCTGCTGGTGTACGCGCTGATCGCGTTGCCGCTGCTGGCGATCTTCAGCAATGTGCCCTATCGGCAGATGCCGTACTGGGCGGCCGGGCTGCACCTGCTCAACGCGCTGGCGATCTTCGGCATGTATGCGCTCGGGTCGCTGGCGCAACTGGAGCCGACCATGGCCGCCGAGATGGACAAGGCGATGCAGATGCAGGCGGCCGACATCGCTGCGCTGGCGGAGTCCCAGCGCACCGCCTACGGCGTCGGCGGCGACTATCCGTCGGCGGTCATGCAGCGGTTGCGCGACGCGGCGACGGTCCTGCCGACCATGCTGTTCATCTCGGGCCAGATCCTGGGCATGTTCGTGCTCGGCGCCTGGTTCGCGGGCAGCGGCGCGATCGCGCGGCCGGAGACGTATCCGCGGCTGTTCCGTCTGTTGCGCTGGGGCGCGCTGCCGGTCGGTCTGGGCCTGATGCTGGGGTCGTTCGCGCTGATGCCGACGGTCGAGTTCGACCGCCTCGACGCCACCAGCGGTTTCGCGACCGCGCTGATGATGATCGCCGGGCTGCTGATGTGCCTGGGTTATGTCGGCTGGATCCTGCGCGGTCTGTCCTCGCCGTTGGCCGCTGCGCTGCGCTGGGTGGCGCCGGCAGGGCGGATGGCGCTCACCCACTACCTTGCCCAGTCGGTGCTGTGCACGCTGGTGTTCTACGGCTATGGCCTGGGCTGGTTCGAGCAGATGCCGCGGGCCTGGCAGGTTCCCTTCGTCCTCGCGGTGTTCGCGCTGCAGGTGCTGTTCAGCCGCTGGTGGCTGGCCCGCTTCCGCTTCGGCCCGATGGAATGGCTGTGGCGCGCCGCGACCTATCTGACGTGGCCGCCGCTGCGCCGCGCGGCATAATGCAGGCCTCTCGGAGGCGACGGCGGCGGCGGGATGATCCCGGAACAAGATGTCCTGATCGCGGGTGGCGGGGTCGCCGGGCTGGCGACGGCCCTCGCCTTGCTCGAAGGCGGCCGCGCGGTCTGCGTGATCGACGCCGCGCAGGTCGGTGGCGGCGCCTCGCACGGCAACTGCGGCACGATCACGCCCAGCCACGCACCGCCGCTGGCCGCGCCGGGCACGCTGATCCGCGCGTTGCGCTGGACCCTCACTCCGGATGCGCCGCTGTACATCCCGCCGCGCTACGACCCCTTGCTGTGGGGCTGGCTGCTGGGCTTCGCGCGGCGCTGCAATGTGCGCGACTGGGAGGCCAGCGCGCGCGGCAAGCACGCCCTGCTGGACGACTCGCGCCGGCGTCTGGGCGACTGGGTGACGCGTTTCGGACTGGACTGCGAGTTCGTCGAGTCCGGCGAGGATTATGTGTTCCGCGACCGGCGCGCGTTCGCGCATGCGCAGCACGAGATTCCGCTGCTGCGCGAACTCGGCGTGGCGGTGGAGCTGATCGACGGCGCGGCGCTCGAAGCCCAGGAGCCTGCGCTCAAGCCCGGCGTGGCCGGCGCGCTGCGCTTCGCAGGCGATGCGGCGCTGCGCCCGGACCGCTATCTGGCCGAGCTGGCACGGGCGGTGCGCGAGCGCGGCGGTACGATCGTCGAACACTGCGCCCTGCACGGACTGCGCGAGGATCGTGAAGGCCTCATCGCATACACCGCGCAGGGCGAAGTCCGCGCGCGCAATGCGGTGCTCGCGCTCGGCGCCTGGAGCGCGAGCTCGGCCGATGCGCTGGGCCTGCCCTGGCTGAAGCGGGTGATCCAGCCGGGCAAGGGCTATTCGATCACGTACCGCGCACCGGATCTGGTGCCGAAACGTCCGCTGGTGCTGCGCGAGCGATCGGTCTGCGTCACGTCCTGGCAGGACGGGTTCCGGCTCGGCAGCACGATGGAATTCTCCGGTTTCGACGAACGCCTCAACGCGCGCCGGCTCGGCGCGCTGGAGCGCGGCGCGCGCGAATATCTGCATGCGCCGGTCGGTCCGGAGGTGCGCGAGCGTTGGTACGGCTGGCGGCCGATGAGCCGCGACGACATGCCGTTGATCGGTCGCGCGCCCGGCCTGCGCCGGGTGTGGATGAACACCGGCCACGGCATGATGGGCGTGGGCATGAGCACCGGCAGCGCGCAACTGCTCGCCGATCTGATGGCCGGCCGGGCGCCGGCGGTCGATCCCGTGCCGTATCGGCCGGAGCGTTTCGCATGAACGCCTCCGCCGCGGGCGACGCGGCGTTGGCCGCAGCCTATCCGCTGTTGTCCGAACTGCCCGAGGCGCTGCGCGAGGCGGTCGTCGCGCAGGCCGGCTGGCACGACTTCCGCGACGGCGCGCAGATCTTCGGCGAGGGCCAGCACTGCGCCGGCCTGCCGCTGGTGCTGCAGGGCGCGGTCAAGGTGTTCAAGCGTTCGGAAAGCGGACGCGAGATCGTGCTGTATCGGGTCGGTCGCGGCGAGACCTGCATCCTCACGTCCAGTTGCCTGCTCGGCGGGTCGGACTACGGCGCCGATGGCGTGGCCGAGGGCGCGCTGCGGCTGGCGATGCTGCCCCCGGCGCTGTTCCAGCGGATGATCGCCGAGTCGCCGTCGTTCCGGCATTTCCTGTTCTCGATGCTGTCGGAGCGGCTGTCGGACCTGATGGAACGGGTCGAGCGTCTGGCGTTCCACCGGTTGGATCGCCGAGTCGCGGAATTCCTGGTCGAACGCCTCGATGCCGGCCAGCGCAGCGTCGCGATGACGCACCAGCAGATCGCCGACGAGATCGGCAGCGTGCGCGAGATGGTCACCCGCACCCTCGGCCAATTGGCCGAACAGGGCCTGGTGGAGTTGTCGCGGGCGGGGGTGCGAATCGCCGACCCCGACGGTGTGCGTGCATTGGCCCGAGGCGCAGCCGGTGACAAAAGTCGCTGAGTCCGTCGTCGGCATGGCGCAGTTTGTGCGCATCCCGCCAACACGGAGCGCCGCCATGCAGAAGAACGTCGGTTCCGCGGACAAGATCGTCCGCATCGTCCTGGGCCTCGGCCTGCTCAGCCTGCTGTTCCTGCTCGAACCGCCGATGCGCTGGTTGGGCCTGATCGGGATCGTGCCGCTGGCCACCTCGCTGTTCGGCTGGTGCCCGCTGTACACCCTGCTCGGAGTCAACACCTGCCGGGTCCGCAACTGACGCCGGCATCGCGTCCATGCCGGTACACTCGCCGGCATGGACGTCTGCACCCTGCTTCGCGGCACCGCGCCGCTGCTCGTCAGCCTGCCGCACGACGGCAGCACGATTCCCGACGCGCTCGCCGCGCGCATGACCGCCGAAGCGCGCCGCGCCCCCGACACCGATTGGCATGTTTCGCGGCTCTACGGCTTCGCCCGCGAACTCGGTGCGTCGGTGCTGGTGCCGCGGTATTCGCGCTACGTCGTCGATCTCAATCGCCCGCCCGACGATGTCTCGCTGTATCCCGGGCAGAACACTACCGGGCTGTGCCCGACCGTGCGTTTCTCCGGCGATCCGGTCTATCTGCCGGAGCAGGCGCCGTCGGCGGAGGAGATCGCGGCGCGGGTCGAACGCTACTGGCGGCCCTATCACGATATCCTGCGCGAAGAACTCGCGCGCCTGCGCGCCGCGCACGGTCGCGTGCTGCTCTGGGAAGGGCATTCGATCCGCGGCGAGTGCCCGTATCTGTTCGAGGGCAGGCTGCCCGATCTCAATCTCGGGACCGTCTCCGGCAGCAGTTGCGCGGCGGAGACCGAGGCCCGCCTGATCGCCGCGCTGCGCGCGCAGACCGATTACGAGTGGGTCGCCAACGGCCGTTTCAAGGGCGGCTACATCACCCGCCATTACGGCGATCCGGCGAATGGCGTCGAAGCCGTGCAACTGGAAATCATCCAGCGGATCTACATGGACGAGGACAGTTTCGCCTACGACGACGTCCGCGCTTCGCGCGCGGCGACGGCGATCCGCGCGCTGCTGCTGGCCGCGCTGGGCTGAGGCGGGCCGGCCGGGGCCGTCGAGACCCGCGGTACACTCCGGGCGCGGCCGCCGCGGCCGCAGGGGAGGGGCCATGACGATCATGAACGTGTTGCTGGTGGTGCTCGCCACCCTGCTGGGGTTGGTCCTGCTGCTCTGGCTGCTGTTGCGTGTGGCGCTGCCGTGGTGGCTGCGACGCAAGTTCGGGGCGATGGCCGATCTGCCGCAGGGCGCAGGTCTCGCCGCACGCATCACGCTCGTCCCGATCGAGGCGCCGTGGCAACAGCCGCAGGTCGACACTCTGATCGGGCAGATGCAGAACGCCGGTTTCGTCGAGATCGGCCGATACGCGGTGCCGCAGATGCCGGGCATGCAGTTGTGGGCCGGGTCGCATCCGCAGGACGGCGCCGCCGCGGCGATCTACGACCATGCCGCGTTGCCGCCGTTCTTCGATCTGGTCCGGGTCTATGCCCATCAGGCCGCCTGCACCGTCACCACCAATCCGATCCACGACCCCGACAACGTGCCGCCCGGCAATGTCGTCGTGGCCGATGCGACGCTGTCGCCGGGTTCGGCGCTGGTGGTGCTGCGCGACCAGTCCGATGCCGGGGTGCGCATGCCGGTGGACGCCGCGAACTTCGTGCCGGTCTTCATCGAGTTGTATGCGCGTTCGATGGACCACATCCTGGCTCGGCGCATGCCCGATGCCGAGCAGATGCGCCGGGTGGGCGAGCGCATGGCCGAGGTCACCGGCGAGCCGATGCCGGCGCTGGACGACAAGCAGATGGCGATGGCGGTGCGCATGCAGCGCGCGACCCGGGTCGAAGCGCTGCGGCAGGCGGTGATCGATCGTTTCCTCGAATCCGGCCAGATCGACGCGCGCGAATGGGAACGGCTGCGCGACGGGGTGATCGTGGTCCACGAGCTGCTGGAACCGGCCGAGGCGGCCGATCTGGCCCGCACCGGCGCGGACTGGGAGCGCACCGAAGCGCTGGTCGGCCAGGTGCTGGCCGAGGGCCTGTCCGCGCTCGACACCTTCGATAAGATCGTCGCCGCGTTGCCCGCGCCGCAGCGCCCGCGGCTGCTGGGCGAGGTCGATCACCCGCTGTATGCGCAGGTGCTGGCGATGCCGGGTTGATGGCGCTCAGTCGCGCAGGAAGCGCAGCCCGAAGTGGCTGCGCCGCCAGATCGCGGTCTGCAGCAGATACCACGCGGTCATCAGCAGACCGATGTGCCACTCCAGCAGATTCTCCATCCGGTCCTTGAGGTCGGGGTCGCCCATGGTGTTTGCGACCGCGGTGTAGCCGATCCCCAGCGCCAGCATCGCCAGCGCGATCGCGAGCATCCCGGCAACGATCTCTCGGCGATGGTCCGCGGTCTGCCGGTAGCGGTGCACGAACACCAGTTGCGCGATGTAGACCGCCGCGAAATACAACTGCGCGCCGTTCTGGCGCAGCCAGCGATAGATGTCGCCCTCGGTGCCGAGGAAGGCGACATAGGTCGCCAGCGCCAGCCCGGCGAACGGGCCGAGAAACAGCAGGCTGCGCCCGGCGGACGGATCGCCGTGGGTCTCGCGCAGCCAGCCGCGCACCGACAGCCAGTGCAGCGCCAGCAGCAGCGCAGAGGGCAGCATCAGCAGCCGGAACAGGTGATTGCCCAGTCCGTGGCGCGCCGCCCGGCTGATCGAGGTGCAACCTTCGAGATAAGGCAGGCAGGACGGCACATGGCCGGCCTGGATCGAGATCGCGTAGGCCAGATGCGCCGCGAAGAACGGCACCAGCGCGACCAGCAGCGGGACGGGCCAGAGCGCGAGCGGGCGATGGGGCGCGGGGCTGGACATGCGGCGATTCTAAGCACTCTTCGCGCTGCGGCGTCATTCCTCGGACCGGCAAGAAAAACCGGCTTCCGGAACAGGGATCGTCATCCTCGCGAAAGCGAGGACCCCGGGCGAAGCATGACCAGGCATGGATTCTCGCTTTCGCGAGGATGACGGTTTCGGTTCAGACCTCCAGTGTCGCGAGGTCGCCCTTCGTTTCCAACCAGTTCTTCCGATCCGAAGCCCGCTTCTTCGCCAGCAGCATGTCCATCAGCGCGTGCGTTTCCTGCGTGCCGTCGACGGTCAACTGCACCAGACGGCGGGTGTCG
>JBIJAD010000215.1:0-6782 GCA_044345955.1 Lysobacteraceae bacterium | reverse complement strand
GGCGCAACAGGTCGGCGAGGCGCTGGGCTTCACCGTGGTCAACATGCGTTTCGTCAAGCCGCTGGATCGCGCGCTGATCCTCGAACTCGCGAAGACCCACGAAGGCTTCGTCACGCTCGAGGACAACGTCGTCGCCGGCGGCGCCGGCTCGGGCGTGGCCGAACTGCTGGCCGACGCCGGCATCGCGATGCCGATCCTGCATCTGGGCCTGCCCGACGAATTCCAGCACCACGCCAGCCGCGAACAACTGCTGGCCGAAGCCAGCCTCGATGTCGACGGCATCCGCAACGCGGTGCTGGCGCGCTGGCCTGCCCTCGTCTCCGCGCCTCCTGCCGCACGCGCGGCCGGGGCGTGAATCGGCAACGCCGCGCGCTGCTCGCGGCACTCGCGCTCGGATCGACCGCAGGCATCGGATTCCTGGCCGGACGACACTTCGGGCCGGCACGCGCAACAACGGACAAGCCGCCGCGTCCGGCCGCACCTTCGGCAAAGCGTTCCATCGCTCCGGCGACAGCCGAGCCGCCCGCCTACGCTCTGCCGAATACCCATGTGCATGCGCTTCCGAACGCCGCGAACGGACGTCGCTATGAAGTCTGGGTCGACCTGCCGCCATCGTATTTCGAGAGCGATCGCCCCTACCCCGTCGTCTTCACCACCGACGCCGACTACGGCTTCCCGCTGATCCGCAGCCTGCGTCGGCGAGTCGGCGCGAAGGGACGGAACATCGAGGATTTCGTGCTGGTCGGCCTGTCGTACGGCATCGGCGAGCAGTCGATGCCGAGCAAACGCCGCGATTACACGCCGACCGACCCCTTCGCGCGCGAAGGCTCGCCGCCCGTCGGCGACGTTTACCAGCGCGGCGACACCTACGGCGAAGCCGCCGCCTATCGCGATTACATCGAGCGCGACGTATTTCCGCTGATCGCGGCGCGTCATCGCGTCGACATGCGGCGCAAGGTCTACATCGGACACTCGCTCGGCGGCCTGTTCGGCAGCTACGTGCTGCTCACCCGACCGGACATGTTCAGTCACTACATCCTCGGCAGCCCGTCGCTTTGGTTCGACCGCCGCGTCATCTTCGACATCGAGAGGGATTACGCGGCGCGTCATCGCGACCTGCCGGCGAACGTGTTCCTCTCGATCGGCGCCTACGAGACCTTCGGCGAAGGGCCGCGACATTTCCGCACAGTCGACATGGTCGGCGACATGCAGCGATTCCGGCGAACGCTCGAAAACCGCGCCTACCCGGGGCTGCATATCGAAAGCGAAGTGCTGCAGGACGAGGACCATCTCACCGTGCTGCCGCGCACGATCACCCACGGCCTGCTGTGGGCGCTGCCCGGAACCGGGCCCTACTCCCCGGGTTGAGGCAGACAGCGCGCGCTCAGGGCTCCTCGACCCGATAGCCCTTCGCGATCAACCGCTGCAGCAGGCCGTCGGGCGCCAGCATCTGGCCCATCGGCAACACCCCGAAGGTCGTCTGGTTCTCGTTGAGAGCTTTTTCCGCGGCTGCGAGCCACGCGTTCTCGACCCGCGCCTGGATGTCTCCCATGCCCTGCTTGCGCGCGATTTCGCTGCCCGTGAACACCGCCGCGCAGGCGGTGAGCTGATTGCGGAACGGCAGGTCGCGCAGCGCTTCGATATCGCCCGCGGCCCAGGCATTGGCGCGCCCGACCATCGTGCCGAGATCCGATTCGATCCGGTCGAGGGTGCGGCGGAAACATTCCTGATCGTTCAGCGCCTCGTTCGAGAAATCGCGCAGCGCCTGCCGCGCGTTGGCGATCTTCACCTTCACCGTCGGCACCGTGATCTTCACCTTCGCGCGCTTCGCCGCCTTGCGCACCGCATCGGTGGCGATCTGGTCCTGGGTCATGCCCGAACGCTCGATCGCCTTGCCGTACAGCTCCAGCGCCGCGAACACCGGCCGCCACTCCTCGACTCCGCGATCGCCACCGATCCAGCGCCGCTTGAGCGTCTGCCAGCGCGCGTACTGCTCCGGCGGCAGCACCTCCTGCAGGGTCCTGCCGTCCGGGTTCTTGCGCGCCTTGAACAGCGACGGCAGCAGGGTCAGGCCGCGGAAGAATCCGACATCGGCATCCAGATCCACGCTCGGCGGCATCAGCACCTCCTGCGACTCCGCGATCCTGCGCTCGACATTGCGCGAATCCCAGTCCATCCGCTTCGGCAGCGGACTCTGCGTACCGAGGATCCACAGCGTCCGCTCGCCGTTGCTCACCTTCCACAGCCCCGGCCCCGAGAAGCGACCGGAGACGACGATGGTATCGATATCCTCCAGTCCTGCAGGTGCCTCGACCTCGCGCAGTTCGTCGTCGGATTCGGGGGCAGGTTCGCCGGCGGGCGGCGGGGACTGCGCAAAGGCGGCGCCTGCGAGCGCCATGGCGAGCACGAGAGTGGACACGACAACGCGGACGGACATGCGGGGCGCCTGGGTGGGGAAGACCCGGCAGTGTCCGACAAAACCCCTCCGCGCTGCATGGGCCGTCGCGGCGGGCGTTCAGGATTGCTTCGGTGTGGTCGAAGCCGGCATGAGCGGCGGCCCCGGGGCTGCCGTGACCCGACGCAGTGGCTGCCGCCCGGGGCGGCCGGCACGATGGTGCCGCCGCCCCGCCGGCCGCTCGCCATGCCGACCGGCCTGCGCCAGACGTTGCTCGCCACCTTCACGCTGACGACCGTGCTGGCCGCGACGCACGCCACCGGGACTTCGCCGACACCGCCTACGACGGCGCATCGGACGATGCGAGCGTGGGCACATGGGTACTGGGTTTGATCGGGGAGGCACTCTGATCTGAGCGTGCACAACACGCATCCGAACTTCGCGCCTCGGCGACCGAAAGCGAATACGGTCGCGCGATTGCATCCGCCACCAAGATCGACGGTTTGCTAGAGTTGACCAGCCCCCCACGCTGCACGAACACGACGAGCGCTTTCCGGCAGGACACCACCATGACCACCGAAAACCCCATCAGCCCCGAACTGCAGGCCAGGATCGACGCACTGCCGGAAGGCAGCGTGAAGAAGAGAGTGCTTCGAGCGCTCACCGGGCCGGGGGTACGCACGGCCAGCAATGAAGCGATCTTCAAGACCATCATGGAATCCGTTGCGGAGGCCGAGGCGCAGCGCGAGGCGCGCGAGGCGCGCCTTTACAAATGGCACGACGACGAGGTATCCGCTTTCATCAACTATTTCAAAGAGCAGCAGCCCCGAGAATATTCCGACTACCTGCATCAAGAACGTAACGGCCGGCAAATTGATGCGGACCTCGCATGGGGCATGCGTCGTTTGGCAGAAAAATGGCGTCCTGGCCTCGAATGGGATGACTACGACGAGATGTTCGTGAAAGTCCGTGACTATACCGAAACCCATTTGATCTAGTTGCAGAAGACAATTCCATGAGCGACGGATATTTCTTGGCCGATACCAACAGTCTTGTCTATGCATATCGTGCTGGAGGCACCGATCTTCTGGACGAGTACATCAGAATTGCGGACGGACAACAACGCGAATTCGCCATTACCCAGACTGTTCACAAAGAGATCAAGGACGGCCCGCTAAAAGCAGAGCTTGGCCAGTACCTCGCCGATAGAAATATTCCGATCGTGTCTTCTCCAGATACGGAACAACGCCTCCGCGCAGGCACACTTTCGCCGAAAAGCGCCGGCGAAGCCTCCATGCTGGAAGTCGCCGCCAGAGAACAAGAAGCCGGCCGCATCACCCGCATCTGGTCGGACGACAAGTACTTCGACTCCCCACAGATCATGCGCGATCACCCCGATGTCCATCGGTCGATGAGTTCGGAATTGCTCGATGAAGCCTACGAGCAGAAGTTCATCGGCGACAGGGAATACAAAGTCTTTCGCGACGGCTACGAGGCACAAGCCGATTTCCGCCCGGGCGAAAGCCCGCGCCTGAATACATTTGGATACGACATGCCTTCGCCGGAGATCGACGCGCCCCACCGCATCCGCACTCCCCACCTCCAGGCCGGCACCGCGCTCGGCATCGCCGGCCTCGCGCTGGAAGTCTACGACGGCGCCGACAGCATCCGCACCGCACATCGCCTCGCCCGCGAGGGCAATCGCACGGGCGCCGAGTCGGAACTGATCCATTTCGGTGCGCGCAGTGTCGGTGGCTGGACGGGCGCGGGCATCGGCATGGCAGGCGGTGCAATGCTGGGCGTGAAGAGCGGGCCGGGCCTGCTGGTCACCGGCGCCATCGGTGGTGTCGCCGGCGTGTTCGCGGGCGACAAGTTCGCCGAGTGGACCGACAACCGTCGCATTTACAATCAGGAACTCGGCGGCAACACCTGGACCCACGATCCCGAACATCCCTCGCAGGGCTGGCGACGCAGGGCGCCGATCGACAGCACCAACGACAGCATCGACAACGCGCGGCGTGGCGATCTGCGCGCCTCGCCCACAACCGAGAACCGGCTCAACTTTCAGGCGACCAGCATGTCGGTGGAACTGGTGCTCGGTGGGCCACCGGCACAGCGCAATCCTTTCTCCCTGCCGGCGGAAGCGGGTGACCCGCCCAGCAGCCGGCCGACAAACTGGGAACGTGATCCGGAGACCGGCAAGTGGCAGCGCGAGGTCTACGGCCCATTCGTCGAACGTGGCATGACACCGCACCACACCGAAACTGCCGACGACGCCCGCGCGACGCGGTTGGATCGGCAGGCAGCAGCGATCGTGGTCGAGAACGCCGCGAACAGCCCGGCGTCCATCGCCGCACGCTACGAGGACACCTATCTTCACAACGGCTGGCAGGCATATGGCGAGATGCCGGAAGCGGTCCGCAACGCCCGCACGAATATCGACACGTTGATCGCCTCGGACGGCGAACGCTACGAGCGGCAGGCCAACGGGCGCTGGCTGAGCGACGGCATGCTCCACGACAGCATCGCGAACGGGCGCCTGCACGACGAGCTCGAGGCCACCCGCACCGTGCTGGAAGCGCGCCTACCGCCGCCTCGCGAGATTCCGCCAGCGCCGCAGATGGATGCCGACGCGCGCCTTCGCGATACGCTCGCTGGTATGTATCGCAATGCGGGCGTCGAGGCCAGCGAGCAGCACATCGCCGCTGCCGCAACTGCGGTCCGCGCAACGTGGGATGCCAACGGCCTGGACCCGTCGACGACCGCGTTGCAGGTGAAGCCGCAAGCCGATGGCCGCTATGGACTCGACAGTACGATCGCCAGCCTGTGCCTGGATGCGGACGGCAAGACCTACGTGATCGCCGCCGAGACCACGCACGCGGAGATCGAACGCGCGCGGACGAACATGACCTCTTCTCCGCAAGCGATCGAGCGACCCTCGGAGCAGCAACCCACCACCGACGCGCAGCCCCGGCAGACCGCCGTCGCACCGACGGTGTCGGCGATTCGGCCCCTCGCCGACCCGCGGGACCCCGACAACCCCGATCATCGTGTCTACAAGCAGCTCGAACGCGGTGTCGCGAGCATCGACGCGGAGCGGGGTCGTACCTTCGATGCGACCAGCGAGCGCCTGACCATGAGCGCCTTCCACGACGCCAAGGCCGCGGGCATCACGTCGGCCGATCACGTCACGATCAACGGGATCGGCAAGCCGCAACATGACGGCACGCAGATTGCGGGCGGAACACTGCTGTTCGTGGTGCAGGGGCAGGACCCTGCCGATCCCGCCGCGCGTCGGTCCATCACGGACGTGGCGCAGGCGATCGATCGACCGGTCGAACAATCGCTGCAGAAGGCGGATGCCCTGGCCCGGCAGCAGCCGCAGGTCCTGGCGCAGCAGCAGAATCAGCCGGTGCAGGACGAGCCGAGCCGCGTGCACAGGATGGCGTGAAGACCCCCGCTCAAGCATATGCTTCAGCGGCCTGACCTGAGCAGCAACCGCTGGGTCATTACATTGTTGTGCCGCGCCGACGAGCGGATCGGGAGCACCGCGTCCGGACGGGAGATGCCGGCTCCGGCCAACAAAAAACCCCGAATCGCTTCGGGGTCTTCGACGGCAGCGGGGGCGTTGCCGGATCTTGATGTGGTCGTGGCTGACCGCTCGAAATCATAATACTCTCTCACACAAGGCGGTAGCGCGTCGTAACAGGCCGCACAGGCAACACACTTTTCAGTCATGAGCGCTTGCGCGGCCTATCGGCGGATTGCTAGCGCCCGCTGCGGCGTGCCAGCTTTGCAGGATCCCGATGATGATGAAACACGGCAATGACCAGAAACTCACCACCAAGAACACGATAGACCATCGAAAACGGAAACCTGCGAAGCAATACCCGACGGCAGTGGCTGGTCACGAGCGCAAACATCTCTGGGTTGCGTATCGCAGCGGCGATTGCGGCGTCCAAAGCCCGTGCAAATTAAAGGCCGAGGCCTGCAGCACGAGCTTCATATCAAGCCTGTGCCTCCAGCGCTTCGTCTCGGGCCTCGGGCCGAAAGAGGATGCGCATTCAGTGATTGCGCTGGAACAGTTCAGTGCGGACCTGATCCCATGGCACTGCACTTGCGGGATCCTGTTCATGCTCTCCCAGTCGCGCCTCGATTGCTTGCAGTTGATCAGGCGTCAAGGCGATCGATTCCGGGCTTTCCGCCGCGATGCTGTCCCAAATATCTTCCGCAAGCTGGATCCGTTCAGCAACGGAGAGGCTGAGAAAATCGGGTCTGGGCTGGCTCATGGCTGGATGATAGGTCGATGGTGATTGGGTGGATAACACTCGGGCAAAAGCCGCTGGTCGCGGGTCAGCAGACGAGCACTAAGGTAGCGCAGGCGCAC
>JBIJAD010000198.1:0-7227 GCA_044345955.1 Lysobacteraceae bacterium | reverse complement strand
CGCCGACTGGCATGCGCTGGTGCTCTGGACGCTGGAACAGGGCTTTGCCGGGCTGGAGAATCTGGCGCTGATCCCCGGCAGCGTCGGCGCCGCGCCGATCCAGAACATCGGCGCCTACGGGGTCGAGGTCGGCGAACGCATCCACGCGGTCGAAGCCTTCGAACGCGACAGCGGTGAATTCCGCCGTTTCGGCGCCGCCGAATGCGGCTTCGCGTATCGCGACAGCATGTTCAAGCGCGAGCCCGACCGCTGGCTGATCGTCGCGGTCGAATTCGCGCTGCCGCGCGCCGAGCGCGTGCCCGTCGAGGCACTGAAGCTCGACTACGCCGGCATCCGCGATGAACTGCGCGAAATGAGTGCGGCGAAGGAACCCGCACGCATCGGCCCACGACAGGTCGCCGAAGCGGTGATCCGCCTGCGTCGGCGCAAGCTGCCCGACCCGGACGTGGTCGGCAACGCCGGCAGTTTCTTCAAGAATCCGATCGTCGCCGCCGACCGCGCCGAGGCCCTGCAGGTGCTGCATCCGGGGCTGCCGGTGTTCCGCGGCGACACGACCGCCACGCGCAAGCTATCGGCGGCGTGGCTGATCGAGACCGCCGGCTGGAAGGGCGTGCGTGCGGACTTCGGCTCCGGCGATGCCGGCGTCTCCGACAAGCACGCGCTGGTGCTCGTGAATCACGGCAACGCCACCGGCGCGGAGCTGCTGAACCTGGCGCGACGCATCGCCGAAGACGTGCACAAGCGCTTCGGCGTCGCACTGGAACCGGAGCCGCGGATCGTCGGCGCGCAGTGGTGACGGCGCAGCGATGCACAGCCCGCCCGCAAACCCGCAGACCCGGCGCAGGATCGCGCTCGTCCGCCGCCCCGCGCCCGCGCTGGCCGAGCGCTGCGAACTGACCTTCCTCGAACGCAGCGCGATCGACTTCGCCAGACTCGAGCGCCAGCACGCCGGCTACCGCGCGGCCCTGGCCGACGCCGGCGCCGAGGTCGTGACGCTCGATGCGATCGACGCGCTGCCCGACAGCGTGTTCGTCGAGGACGCCGCAGTGGTGCTCGACGGCTTCGCGGTGCTGACCCGCCCGGGCGCGGCCTCGCGCGAGGCCGAACCGGAAGCGATCGCATCCGCACTCGCGCCGTGGCGGCCACTGCAGCGGATCGAAGCGCCGGGCACGCTCGACGGCGGCGACGTACTGCGGATCGGACGGCGGCTGTTCGTCGGCCTGACCACCCGCAGCAATCGCGACGGTATCGCCCGACTCGCCGCACTGGCCGAACCGCTGGGCTACTCGGTGACGCCCGTCCCGGTGCCCGGCAGCCTGCATCTGAAGACCGCGTGCACTGCGCTCGACGACGACACCCTGCTGCTCAATCCGGCGTGGCTCGATCCCGCCGCGTTCGCGGATTTCCGCGTCCTCACCGTGGATGCCGATGAGCCGTTCGCGGCCAACGTGCTGCCGATCGGCGATGCGCGGATCATCAGCGCCGCGTTCCCGCGCACCCGCGAGCGGGTCGAAGCGTTCTGCGCGGCCACGGGAGTGCGCGCGATCGCGACCGACATTTCCGAATTCGGCAAGGCCGAGGCCGGGCTGACCTGTCTGAGCGTGGTGTTCGACGCCACGGCATGAGTCAGACCCGCTCTCCGCATGTGCGCGCGGCGCTGCTGATGCTCGGCAGTACGCTGTTCTTCGGACTGATGGCGGTGGCGATCCGGCTGGCCTCGGAAAGCCTGCACACCTTCCAGATCGCGTTCTTCCGCAATTTCTTCGGACTGATGGCGGCGCTGCCGCTGCTGCTGCGGCACGGTCCCGATCTGCTGCGCACCGCGCAGTTGCCGCGCTATTTCGTGCGCTGCGCGATCGGTATCGTCTCGATGCTGTGCGGGTTCTGGGCGATCGGTCATCTGCCGCTGGCGCAGGCGGTGGCGCTGTCGTACTCGACCCCGATCTTCGTCACCATCGCCGCGGTGATCTTCCTCCACGAACAGGTGCGCGCGCGACGCTGGGCAGCGGTCGCGCTGGGCTTCGTCGGCGTGCTCATCATCGTCCGCCCGGGCACCGAGGGCTTCAGCGCCGGCACCCTGGTGGCGCTGGCCGCGGCGGTGCTCAGCGGCATCGTCTCGGTCCAGATCAAGCAACTCTCGCGCACCGAACCGGCCGACCGCATCGTGCTGTTCACCACCCTGCTGTGGGTGCCGATGTCACTGTTGCCCGCGCTGACCGTGTGGGAATGGCCGCGCGGGATCGTCTGGCTGTGGGTGATCGCCGCCGGCGTGCTCGGCACCGGCGGGCACATGCTCTGGACCCGCGCGCTGAAACTGGGCGACGTGTCCGCGCTGACCCCGATCAGCTTCATGCAGTTGCCGGTGGTCGCGCTCGCCGGCTGGCTGCTGTTCCAGGAAAGCCTCGACCGCTGGACCGTCGTCGGCGCCGCGGTGATTTTCGCCGCCAACGCCTACATCGCCCACCGCGAAGCGCAACTCGCCCGCCGCGCCGCGACCAGCGCACCGGTGGAAGCGGCGAAACCGGGCGAGTGAGCGCGTTCGCTGCGGCGCGCATTGACCGCATCGCGGTTGCGGTGTACACCGCAGCCTGATCCGTTCCGCTTCGGCATGCCGAAGCCCGGACGGGTCGCACGGCGCGACAAGGGGACGTGCCGCATCCTTCCACCATGCCGTCCCGTCCCCGAAAGGAGTTCCGGTCATGACCGCATCCGTCCGCGCGTCCGCGCGTCGCCCGTCCCTGCTCGCCGCCGCCCTCGCCGTCGCGCTCGTCGCCCTGCCCGCGCAGGCGGAAGAAGGCGACTACACGTGGTGGCAAACGCTCGCGAATCTGGTTTCGCCGCCGAAGGCCGACAACAAGGTGACCGCCGCGCAGCGCACAGGCGATTATCCGCTGCTGCCGAATCCGTCCGGCTTCGCCGACGGTTTCCGCCCCGGCGCCTATCACCAATGGCAGACGATCCAGTTGGCGCCGGGGACCGGCGCAGTCTGCGGCAACGGCTCGCCCTACAAGTTCTTCGTCAACCGCGTGCCGCATACGCGCAATACGCTCATCTACATGGAAGGCGGCGGCGCGTGCTGGGATTACCCCAGTTGCAGCGGCCAGGCCGGAGTGCGCGGTGCGCGCAACCCCAACGGCATCCCCGACGACTACATGAGTCTGCTCAATCCCGGCGCCAGCCTGGTCAGCCCGTTCGTCACCCGGGTCAGTCCGTTCGATGCGGTGAAGACCCAGCAGTGGAACATCGTCTACATCCCCTACTGCACCGGCGACATCTACATCGGCGACAAGGTCGCGGTGTACGACGACCCGGCCGGGGTGAAGCCGCCGCTGGTCTGGCATCACAACGGTCTGCGCAATACCCGCGCGGTGGTGTCCTGGCTGAAGGACAACCTGCCGCGGCCGACCCAGATGCTGTCCACCGGCTGCAGCGCGGGCGGCGCCGGCAGCCTCAACCACTACGGGCCGCTGCGCCGTGACATGGCCCCGACCCGCGGCTTCCTGATCAACGATTCCGGCCCGATCTTCGACGCCCCGCTCTCCGGCAACCCGCAGACCTGGCCGTCGGTGCCGCTGCAGCAGCAGATCCGCCAGGCCTGGGGCCTGTCGCGCGCCGGCGGCCCCCTGCCCTGGCTGGCCGGCCAGTTGCCGCAGTTCGACCCGCAGCAGGCCGGTACGATCTACAGCGCGCTGTCCGCGCGTTATCCCGGCGACCGTCTGGGGCATACGCACTTCTGGAAGGATCTGAACTACTCCTCGTATTCCTACGAGCGGTTCTTCCCCGAGATCGCCGGCGCGCCGGATCAGGCGACCAAGGAGGCGCTGATCCACGCCAAGTGGAACGCGGACACCTCGCGCCTGGCCGCGCGCCTGAACACGCTGGGCAATTTCGGCGGCTATTTCCCGCAGTACCGGGCGCTGAACGAAAGCCACTGCACCACCGTGGTCGATTTCAAGAACGGCGACATCCAGACCATGAGCCTGGAACTGCGCCACTTCATCGACAGCGTGCTGGTCGGCAGCGGGCCGGTGCTGGACGCCTCCGAGGCCAGCGATGCGGCCGATCGCGCCAAACCCTTCAATCTGCTGTACTGGACGATCGACCAACTGCTTTGATCGCGCCCTTTATAATCGCGGTCTGCAGCGCGCGGCGGGACCTGTTCCGCCGCGCGTCCACCGCCGCAGGGAGGCCCGTTCCGCCGCCATGAAGCTCCGACTGATCCACATCGCGCTGCCGCTGGCGATCGCGCTCACCCTCGGCCTGTGGGTGGCGGGCAAGATGCGTCAGACCACGGCCGAGCGCACGCTCGGGGCGGCTCCGGTCGCGACCGCGACCGCGCCGGGTGCGGATTCGGCGGCCGACATGGCGGCTTCGACGCCCGAGGCCCGCGCCTACCAGAGCCGGCTGGCGTTCGAGCGTCAGGCCCGGGCGTTCGTCCGCGATGCGCCCAAGCTCGACCCCGCCCTCCGCCTGCGTCGCGCGCAGGCGCTGAGCCGGGAGATCGACCGTCGCGAACGGATGCGCGAGCTCTCGGCCGACGAGGCGGTCGTGCTGCGGGTCGGCCTGATCCACGCCGCGGTCGAAGACGAAATGGAACGCATCCGCCAGTCGCAGGAAGTGATCGACCGCTACCGCAGCGAGACCAATGCGCGCCAACGCGCCTATCAGGACCAGCAGAACAGCGACCCCCGCTTCCGGCAATACAAGGCCGCCGAATCGCGGATCGTCGCGGAAGTGTCGAGAATGCGCGCCTTCCCCGACGGCATGAGCCGCGAGGACTACCTGCGGTTGCGCCTGCAGCAGGCGCGCGAGGCGATCTACGCCGCACCGGCCACGCCCGAACCCCCGGCCGCGGACCCGATTCCGGTCGGGACACCGCCGCCGGATCCCTGATCCGCCAAGGCCGGACAGGCCGCCCCCCGACCTCTGGCACATGCCGCCGCGGCCGCGTCGGCTAGGCTGCCGGATTGCCCGTCCGAACCGGATCCGTCCATGAACAAGACCCTGCTTTCTCTCGGCCTCGCGCTGGCGCTCGCCGCGCCCGCCATCCTCGCCGGCGATGCCGCCAAACCCGAACTCGGCAGCTTCGGCATCGAACTGCAGAACCGGGACACCTCGGTGAAACCGGGCGACGACTTCGACCGCTACGCCAACGGCAGTTGGTTCGACGGTTACCAGTTGAAGGACTACGAGACCCGCTACGGCTCGTTCAACATCCTCAGCGACCGCGCCGAGGCGCAGACCCGCACGATCATCGAGGAACTGCAGGCGCGCCAGGACCTCAAGCCCGGCAGCAACGAGCAGAAGGTCCGCGATTTCTACGCCAGCTTCATGAACACCGCGGCCCGGGACGCCGCCGGGATCGCACCGCTGAAGCCGATCCTGGACCGGATCGCGAAGGTCGACTCCTTCGCCGCGCTGACCGCCGCCTTCGGCCGCTCCGGCATTGACGGCACCAACAGCCCGGTCGGCGGCGGCGTGAGCCTCGACCGCAAGGACCCGAACCGCTACATCATCGGCGTCGGCGTCGGCGGTCTCGGCCTGCCGGACAAGGATTTCTATCTCAACCAGGAGCCGCGTTTCGTCCAGATCCGCGCCGCCTACCTCGACCATATCGCGAAGATGCTCGGTTTCGCCGGCGCCGCCGACGCCAGGCCGCGGGCCGAGGCGATCCTCGCGCTGGAGACCGAGATCGCGAAGCAGCACTGGGATCGCGCCCAACTGCGCGACCGCGACAAGACCTACAACATGCGCAGCTTCGCGCAGCTCAACCAGGAATTCCCCGGCTACGACTGGAAGGCGCACTTCGCCGCCCAGGGCATCGCCAACCCGGGCGACGTCAACGTCTCGACGCCGAGCGCGGTCGGCCCGGTGCTGGAGATCGCGAAGAAGACCCCGATCGCGGTCTGGCGCGACTACCTGACCTTCCACGCCGTCCGCAACCACGCGCCGTTGCTGAGCACCGAGATCGACCAGGCCGCATTCGCGTTCTCGGGCATGGTCCTGCAGGGCCAGAAAGCGCAGCGCGAGTCGTGGAAGCGCGGCGTCGCCCTGGTCGGCGGCATGCAGGGCCTGGGCGATGCGCTCGGCCAGCTCTACGTCGCCCGCCATTTCAAGCCCGAAGCCAAGGCCGCGATGGACAAGCTGGTCGAGAACCTGCGCGCCGCGCTTCGCCAGAACATCCGCAACCTCGACTGGATGGGCGAAGCCACCAAGGCCGAGGCCTATCGCAAGCTGGAGACCTTCAATCCGAAGATCGGCTACCCGAAGAAATGGCGCGATTACTCCAGCGTCACCATCGTCCCGAACGATCTGATCGCCAACGTGCTGGCGGTGCGCAAGTACTTCATCGACGACCAGAACAGCCGCCTGGGCAAGAAGCCGGACCGCGACGAGTGGTTCATGACCCCGCAGACGGTGAACGCCTACTACAACGCCTCGTTCAACGAGATCGTGTTCCCGGCCGGCATCCTGCAGCCGCCGTTCTTCGACGTGAACGACGATCAGGGTTCGAAGTCCGACTACGCCGGCGTGCAGCGCAACTGGTGGACCGACGAGGACCGCGCCCGCTTCGACGCGCGCACCAAGGCCCTGGTCGCGCAATACAACACCTACTGCCCGCTCGAAGGCCAGTGCGTGAACGGCCAGCTCGGCCTGGGCGAGAACATCGGCGACCTCGGCGGCCTTTCGATGGCCTACACCGCCTACCGGCTGAGCCTCGGCGGCAAGGAAGCGCCGGTGATCGACGGCCTGACCGGCGACCAGCGCGTCTTCCTGGGCTGGGCCCAGGTCTGGCGCGAGAAGTCGCGTGAGGCGGCCCTGAAGGAACAGCTGACCACCGACCCGCATTCGCCCGGTTCGGTCCGGGCCGCCACATCGCCGCGCAACATCGACGCTTGGTACGCCGCCTTCGGCGTCTCGCCCGACCAGAAGGAATATATCGCCCCCGAGGCCCGCGCCCGCATCTGGTAGGCGGTCCGCAGCCCAAACGGAAAAGGCCCGGAGCGTCGCTCCGGGCCTTTCTTTTTCAGCCGTTAGGCTGAGGTCTTACTTCGGCGTCGTCGCAGCGCCGGCGACAGCGCCGATGGCGGCGCCGGCGACAGTTGAGCCGGTGTTGCCGCCGACCACCTGACCGGCGACGGCGCCGCCCAGGGCGCCGGTGGCGGCACGTTGTTCCATGGTCTGGCCGCAAGCGGCCAGCAGGGCCACGGCGCCGATGACGGGGGT
>JBIJAD010000196.1:0-7245 GCA_044345955.1 Lysobacteraceae bacterium | reverse complement strand
CTTCCACACCTTCAATGCGCTGTTCGACGGCCGGCAGCAGATCATCCTCACCTGCGATCGTTATCCGCGCGAGGTCGAAGGCCTGGAACCGCGGCTGAAATCGCGCCTGGCCTGGGGCCTGTCGGTGGCGATCGAGCCGCCGGATTTCGAGACCCGCGCGCAGATCGTGCTGAGCAAGGCGCGCGAGCGCGGTCTGGTCGTGCCCGAGGAGGTCGCGCTGCTGCTGGCGAAGAAGATGCGCAGCAACGTGCGCGATCTCGAAGGCGCGCTCAACACGCTGGCGGCGCGCGCCAACTTCACCGGCCGCGCGATTTCCGCGGAATTCGCCCAGGAGACCCTGCGCGATCTGCTGCGCGCCCAGCAGCAGGCGATCGGCATCGCCAATATCCAGAAGGCCGTGGCAGACTACTACGGCCTTCAGATCAAGGATCTGTTGTCCAAGCGCCGGACCCGCTCGCTGGCTCGCCCGCGGCAGGTGGCGATGGCCTTGGCCAAGGAACTGACCGAGCACAGCCTGCCGGAGATCGGCGATGCGTTCGCGGGACGGGACCACACCACGGTCCTGCACGCGTGTCGCCAGATCCGGACGTTGATGGACAGCGACGGCAAGCTGCGGGAGGACTGGGACAAGCTGATCCGCAAGCTCAGCGAGTGACGGCGCGGCCATGATCGGCGCGACGCACGCGGGGCCTGCGGAGGCGGAGGCGGGGGCGGCGGGACTGGCACGACAGCGTCTCATCGTGTGAGAACGGCCGGGGACAGCCTGTGGACAAGTCGCGAACAACGCGCGGCCGCCAAAGTTGTCCACAGCTCGCCCCCAGCCTGACAGGTGCGTTGTCCAGACGGTTGTCTTGGCGGAAAATACAGGCGATTCAATGGCCTGGGAGCGTTACCCCCGGCTTTCGGCTCTACCATCACCACCATCTTTAAAGTTTTTCCATCCTTTCGAAGCCCGGTCCGCAGGTCCGTTCAAACCAAGGGGAATCGAACCGCATGCGTTTCAGTCTGCAACGCGAAGTCCTCCTGAAGCCTCTGGCTCAGGTCGTGAACGTGGTCGAGCGTCGGCAGACCCTGCCTGTGCTCGCCAATCTGCTGGCACGGGTCGAAGGCGACCTGCTGTCCCTGACCGGAACCGATCTGGAAGTGGAGATGGTCGCCCGTACCGGGGTCGAGGATGCCCAGCCCGGCGAAACCACGATCCCGGCGCGCAAGCTGTTCGAGATCGTCCGCGCACTGCCCGACGGCAGCAAGGTCACGGTCAGCCAGTCCGGCGACAAGATCACGGTCCAGGCCGGACGCAGCCGCTTCACCCTGGCCAGTCTGCCGGCCAACGATTTCCCGGCGCTGGACGAGGTCGACGCGACCGAGCGGGTGAAAGTCGGCGAGGCCGCACTGAAGGAGCTGATCGAACGCACCGCGTTCGCGATGGCCCAGCAGGACGTGCGCTACTACCTCAACGGTCTGCTGTTCGATCTGCGCGACAAGGCGCTCCGCTGCGTCGCCACCGACGGCCACCGTCTGGCCCTGTGCGAAGCCGCGTTGGACGAACCAGTACAGACCAAGCGCCAGATCATCGTTCCGCGCAAGGGCGTGCTGGAGCTGCAGCGCCTGCTGGAAGGCGGCGATCGCGAACTCGAACTGGAGATGGGCCGCAATCACATCCGGGTGAAGCGCGACGACGTGACCTTCACCAGCAAGCTGATCGACGGCCGTTTTCCCGATTATGAAGCGGTGATCCCGATCGGCGCCGATCGCGAGGTCCGGATCGACCGCGAGATCCTGCGCGCCGCGCTGCAGCGTGCGGCGATCCTCTCCAACGAGAAATACCGCGGCGTGCGCGTCGAGGTGTCGCCGGGACAGATCAGGATCAACGCCCACAACCCGGAGCAGGAAGAAGCGCAGGAAGAGGTCGAGGCCGATACCCGGGTGGACAGCCTGGTCATCGGTTTCAACGTCAATTACCTGCTCGACGCGCTCTCCGCCCTGCGCGAGCAGCATGTGGTTCTGCAGTTGCGCGATGCCAATTCCTCGGCGCTGGTTCGTGAAGCTACCGGCGACCGCTGCCGCCATGTGGTCATGCCGCTGAGGCTGTGACCGGACCCGTTCCCGAACCGGCAAGTTCCACGTGGAACATCGCACGATCGAACCGAAGTGGGTTGCAACGATTCGCCCGGGACCTCCCGGGCGAATCCGTTTCCGGGCTGGAGTCCGATCCATGTTGCCGTCGGGGGACGCATGCAACTGACGCGTCTGCGCGTCTCGGGCGTGCGAAGCCTGGTGGAGGCCGAGCTCTTGCCCGATCCGGGTCTCAACCTGATCACCGGCGAGAACGGTGCCGGGAAGACCAGTCTGCTCGAAGCCCTGCATCTGCTCGCCTACGGCCGCAGTTTCCGTGGCCGGGTGCGCGATGGTCTGATCCGCACCGGCTGCGAGGCGGTGGAGGTGTTCGCCGAATGGCAGGAGATGCCGGGCGGCCGCAATCGCCGGGCGGGCCTGCGTCATGCCGGACAGCGCTGGGAGGGGCGGCTCGACGGCCAGCCGGTAGCTCAACTCGGCGATCTGTGCGCGGCGTTGGCCGTGGTCACCTTCGAACCCGGCAGCCATGCCCTGGTCACTGGTGGAGGCGAGCCACGCCGCCGGCTGGTCGATTGGGGTTTGTTCCACGTGGAACCAGACTTCCTGCCGCTGTGGCGGCGGTATGCCCGAGCGCTGAAGCAGCGCAATGCGTTGCTCAAGGCCCGGGTCCGGGATCATCAACTGGATGCCTGGGATCATGAGCTGGCACAGGCCGGCGAACCGCTGACCCGCTACCGGCAGGCCTATCTCGACACCCTGGAACCCCGGGTGCAGGACGCTGCTGCCGGACTCGTGCCTGCGTTGGGCGCCGCGCGGCTGCAGTTTCTGCCTGGCTGGGCCCGGGACAGCCTGTCGCTGGCCGATGCTCTGCTGCTGGCGCGCGAACGCGATCTCGCCAACGGCTTCACCTCGGTCGGCCCACATCGCGCCGACTGGCGGATCGACTATGCCGCGCATCCCGCCCGTGAAGCACTCTCTCGCGGGCAGGCCAAGCTGACTGCACTGTCGCTGCTGCTGGCGCAGGCCGAATGCCATGCTGCGGCCTGCAATGACTGGCCGGTGATCGCGCTCGACGACCTGGCTTCGGAACTGGATCGCCGCCATCAGGATCGGGTATTGGCCCGGTTGCTCGGCAGCGGGGCGCAGGTGTTCATCACCGGGACCGAATCCCCCGCGGCACTGGAAATGCTGTCCGTTGCGCCGAAAATGTTTCACGTGGAACAGGGCGTCGTCTCCGAAATCGCACCCCGAACCTGATCGGGCGGCTCGACGATCGGCTTCGGCAGGCGGCCGACGGCCTGGGCCGGCATGGAAGCGCCGGATTCGGGGTGTTATGGTGCCCCGGTCGAGCCCGCCCTTTTTCCATGAACAGACGACGATTCCTATCGCGCATTGCACCGCCGCGGCGCCTTCCCGTCGCCGTCTGTGCGGCAATCGCCTGCGCTCTGTTCGTTTCTGGATGTCAGCCCGTCATGACCACTTCGCGTACCGCAGACAGCGACGCCCCCCGCAGCGACGCCCCCGCCGGCACCACCGCCGACTGGCCGCTGACGTTCAGCCATCACCAGTTCGGTGTCGTCTGTTTCGACACCCGCCGCTGCGCGGTCGACTACAACGGCTTCCGTTTCGGCAATCCGGAACCGACGCCCGCGCTCGCCAGTCTGTCCCCCGAGCAGTACGCCCGCGCCACCACCGCCAGCTATGGCCCGGTCGCACGCACCGCCGCACCGGCGAAAGTGGTCTGGCAGAGCAAGGACGGCACCGAACTGAGTACCGAGGTCGATGTCGCCGCGATCTTCCGCGACGGTCTGGTCCGCCATCGGGTCGCGCGCGAGGACATTCCCGACGGGGTCAGCATCGGCTCGACGCATATCGTGCTCGAGATCGACGACCGCACCATCAACATCCTGACCCGGACCATGATCCCGACCCGCGAACCGCAGATCCCGGGCAACCGCTTCAGCACCTTCCGTGACGACCTGATCAAGGTCGACAGCAAGCGTTATTGATCGAGAACGATACAGACCGAGGGTTGCGGCGATGACCGATCCCAAGAGCGATCCCAAACCGAAAAAGGACGACGGCGTCGAGATCTATCCGGCCGACGCCCACGATCTCGACAGTTATCGCGCGGCCCAGCGCCAGCTCGCGCAGATGCGGGTGCCGGTGCTGGTCGACGCAGACAACCCGCACCAGCGCCTGTTCGTCGCGGTGCTCGACGGCACCGGCAACAACATGTTCAAGGACGACGATGTCCACGAGACCGGGATCGTCCGCATCTACAAGCAGATCGAGGCCCAGCACGCGGCCGGCAAGCTGCCGAACATCGGCGCGGGTTACGTCGCGGGCATCGGGACCCAGGACAGCGGCGCGACCTGGGACGGGATCAAGGGGCACACCTTCGAAGAACGCGCGGAAACGATGTACAAGCAGTTCATCGAATACGCGGCGCGCGAACTCGCGCGCGATCCGAAGGCGGAAATCAGTGTCGCCGCGATCGGTTTCAGCCGCGGCGCCGAAGAAGCGGCCTATTTCACCCGGCTGGTGGACGAGCGCGGCATCCAGGACCCCAGCGGCGCGAAATACACCTACGACAGCAACGGTTTGGTCGCGAGCGTGAGCTATTCGAAGCCGCCCCTGGTCGCGCCGGGCCAGACCGCGCAGGCGGTGCTGCTGCAGGACCCGGTGGCGACCGGCGAACCGCTGGAGAAATACGACCGCCGCCTGCCCCCGTCGGTGATTTCCGGCCTGCAGGTCACCGCGGAGGACGAGCGCCGCGACCAGTTCCTGAGTACGCCGCATCTGCGCCCGGGCATGACCGAGGGCAATCGTTTCCTCAACGTCACGGTCGGCGGCGCGCACAGCGACATCGGTGATTCCTACACCGCCAACGGCCTCGGCATCCGCAGCACCAATCTCGCGGTCGATTACCTCAACAGCCTCAGCGACACGCCGTTCCTGAGCAAGCGCGCCGAACCGTCCGATCCGGATCGGAATGTCGTGCATCGCTCCGAGCAGCATCAGTGGGTCTATTCCACCGACATCTACGACAAGAAGGGCAGCCGCGGCTTCAACTACGACCTCGCGCCGCCGGAACGCGACTGGCTGGGGCGGCGGGTCGAGGGCCAGACCAACAACGTCAAGGAACCGGTCGATGCCGGGCTTTCCGCCGAGTTTCCCTCGCGCGCGCCGACCATCGCACCACCGCCTGCGCCGCCGCAGGATCGACGCACCGGTGCGCTGGACGTCGCCCCTGCGGCGACCTCGCTGGCCGAGGCCGGGCATCCGGGCAACGGCCTGTATCGGCAGGCGCTGGACGGTATCCGCAACGCCCCGGGGCTGGCCGGCAACGGCCTGAGCGAGGACCAGCAGGTGCGTGCGGCCGCGGTGCTGGCCGAACGCGCGATGCAGCCGCCTGACCCGCTGAAGCAGATCAACGCCGTGCTGCTGAACCGCCAGGGAGACGGCCTGATCGCGATGGAAGGCAACGCCGCGGACCCGGCCAACAAGCTCAGGATCGTCCCGCTCGATCAGGCCCTGAACACCACGGTCCAGGAATCGAGCCGGCGCGCGGATCTGGCGCTGGAGGAACGCGGACGCACCGCGGCCCAGCCGCTGCCGGAAACGCCGCAGATCGACGTGCACAGGACGATCGCCGCCCGCTGAGGGCGAGGGCGGGGCAATGCGCCCGGGCCTCCGCCGTCGCGGTGGTCGCGCTATAATTCCCGGGCCGAACGCTATAGCTAATGTGTCGTCCGCGCCCACGGACGGCCGGTCCGGCGCCTTTCCGCCTTTCCGCATGTGCACTGGCCTCGTCCTTCCCCTAGACGATCGAAGCGAATGACCGAAGAACTCCCGCCGCCCGGCGCTCCGGGCAGCACCTACGACTCCAGCAAGATCACCGTCCTGCGCGGCCTCGAAGCCGTGCGCAAGCGTCCCGGGATGTACATCGGCGACGTGCACGACGGCACCGGCCTGCATCACATGGTGTTCGAGGTCGTCGACAACTCGGTCGACGAAGCGCTCGCCGGCCACGCCGACGACATCGTCGTGATCCTGCACGAGGACGGCTCGTGTTCGGTTTCCGACAACGGCCGCGGCATTCCGGTGGACATCCACAAGGAAGAGGGTCGCTCCGCCGCGGAAGTGATCCTCACCGTGCTGCATGCCGGCGGCAAGTTCGACGACAACAGCTACAAGGTCTCCGGTGGCCTGCACGGCGTCGGCGTGTCGGTGGTGAATGCGCTGTCGGAAAAACTCTGGCTGGAGATCTGGCGCGACGGTTACTACCACGAGCAGCAATACGCGCTCGGCGAGCCGTTGTATCCGCTGCGCCAGCTCGAATCCTCGAACAAGCGCGGCACCCGCCTGCGTTTCAAGCCCGCGGCGGAGATCTTCACCGACGTCGAGTTCCACTACGACATCCTCGCCAAGCGTCTGCGCGAGCTGTCGTTCCTCAACTCCGGGGTGAAGATCACCCTGATCGACGAGCGGCCGGACGAACGCGGCGAGACCAAGCGCGACGTGTTCCAATACGAGGGCGGCATCCGCTCCTTCGTCGAACACCTGGCGCAGCTCAAGACCCCGCTGCATCCGAACGTGATCTCGGTCAGCGGCGAGCAGAACGGCATCACCGTGGACGTCGCCCTGCAGTGGACCGACGCCTACCAGGAAACGATGTTCTGCTTCACCAACAACATTCCGCAGAAGGACGGTGGCACCCATCTGGCCGGCTTCCGCGCCGCGCTCACCCGCACGCTGACGAACTACATCGAGCAGAGCGGCATCGCGAAACAGGCGAAGATCGCGCTGTCCGGCGATGACATGCGCGAAGGCCTGATCGCGGTGCTGTCGGTGAAGGTGCCCGACCCGAGCTTCTCCTCGCAGACCAAGGAAAAACTGGTCAGCTCGGAAGTGAAACCGGTGGTGGAAAGCACCTTCGGCGCGAGGCTCGAAGAGTTCCTGCAGGAGCACCCGAACGAAGCGCGCGCGATCTGCGAGAAGGTCGTCGACGCGGCGCGCGCCCGCGAGGCCGCGCGCAAGGCCCGCGAGCTCACCCGGCGCAAGGGCGCGCTCGACATCGCCGGCCTGCCCGGCAAGCTCGCCGACTGCCAGGAGAAGGATCCGGCGCTGTCCGAACTGTTCATCGTCGAGGGCGACTCGGCGGGC
>JBIJAD010000255.1:0-5924 GCA_044345955.1 Lysobacteraceae bacterium | reverse complement strand
TCGTAGCCTTGCAGCGCCTCGCGCCGGCGGCGATCGCCGGCGGTGCGTCGTGCGAGCTGCTGGCGGGTCTGCGACAGCTCCAGCAGATTGTTGACCGTCGCCATCAGCTTGCGGTCGTCCCACGGTTTGGCGAGGTAGTCGGCGGCGCCGGCCTTCACCAGTTCGACCGCGGATTCGAGGTGGGTCCAGGCGGTGAGCAGGATCACCGGCAGGTCGGGATGGCGCGCGCGGATCTCGCCGAACAGCGCCACGCCCTCCTCGCCGGAAGTGGTATCGGCCTCGAAGTTCATGTCCTGCACTACCAGATCCACCGGCGCCCGCGCCAGTTCGGCCAGCCCCGCCTCCGGGCCGGAGGCGATTCGGGTGTCGATGTCGTGCAGCGAGAACAGGGTTTCGAGCGCGGTCGCGACCGCGGGATTGTCGTCGATGACGAGAACGGTGGGCATCGGACAAGCGTACCGCGTCAGACGCTGCGCGTCGCCACCGCCGGCGGCACTGCGGCCGCGCGCCGGGCCGGGCCGAACACCGCGATCTGGCCCAGCAGCCATAGCGACAGGGCGCCGATCGGCAGATAGATCGCGGGCAGACGCGACAGTTCGTAATGCATCACCAGCCACTGGTTGACGCCGTAGGCGCCGAGCATGCCGAGGACGATGCCGAGCGTGGCCAGCAGGAAGTTCTCGGTCTGGAAGTAGCGCAGGATCTGGCCGCGGGTGGCGCCGAGCGCGCGCCTCACGCCGATCTGCTTGGTGCGCTGCTGCACCCAGAAGCTGGCGAGGCCGCCGATCCCGAACGCGGTGACCGTCAGCAGAGCGGCGCAGACGATGGCCAGCAGCCAGACCACGGCGCGATCGCGGCCGTAGAAGTCGCTGCGCATGTCGGTGAGCAGTTGTTGATCGTTGATCAGCCGGTTCGGATCGGATTCGAGCAGGGCATCGGCCGCCGCCTTCAATACCTCGGTGCGGCGATCCGGATCGGTGCGCAGAATGTAGTTGCCGTCGGTCATGCGCACGGGGAAGAACATCGAGTAGCCGGCTTCGTGCGTCTGTCCAGCGTCGTTGGGACGCAGCACGTCCTCGACGATGCCGACGATCCGGATCGGTTTTTCGCCCCAGGCGATGAACGTCCGGCCGATCGCGTTACTGCCCGGATACAGGTCGTCGGCGAAGCTGCGGGTCACCAGGGCGGCGGGGATCGCGACGCTGATGCCGGGACTGTTGAGCGCTTCCCATTCGACGTACTCGTCCGCGACGAAGTCGCGACCGGCGACCACCTTCAGTCCATAGGTTTCGATCATCCGCTCATCGCCCATGTAGGTGCTGGCATTGAAATTGGGTGCGCGTTGATCGAGGCTCAGGCGGACGCCGCTGTTCCAGGAGGAACCGCCGTAGGGGATCTGATTGACGCTGGTGACGTCCTTGACGCCCGGGACGGCGCGCAGTACCGCAAGGTCCTCGCGGGTGCGTGCGGTGTTGTCGGGCTGTTCGCCGAGCGGGCTGGTGTCGATGCGCAACAACTCGCTTTCGACCAGACCGCTGTCGCGACCGACCCGCTCCAGGCGCTCGGAGATCAGGAACAGGGCGTTGCAGATGATGGTGCAGCTGAGCGCGATCTCGAGCACGATCAGCAGGGCTGCGGTCTTGTGACGGCGCAGGGTGGACAGGATGGGACGGATGTCCATGGGAACGACTCCAGATACGATGGCGTTGGCGGCTTGCGGCCGGATCACTGCGACTTCAGCTGCATGGCCGGCGCGATCCGCGAGGCGCGCCAAGCCGGAAGCACGCCGGCGAGCAGGCTGGCGGCCAGCGCGAGACCGAAACTGAGCGCGAGCATCGTCGGGTCCAGATGCGCGAGTTGCGCGTAGTCGGTCGGCTGCTGGCGCACCGCCCACAGTCCCAGCCAAGCCAAGCCCAGGCCGAGCGTGCCGCCGACCAGACCTACGACGGCGGCTTCGGTCAGACATTGCATGAAGATCGCGCGACGCGAAGCGCCGAGCGCGCGGCGAACCCCGATGTCCTGCGCGCGACGCAGGAATTTCGCCAGCAGCAGGCCGACCGTATTGATCAGGCACACCGCCAGGAACCCGAACGCCAGCCACATCTGCAGGCGCACGTCGGACGGCATCGCGCCCATTTCCTCCAGCCATTCCATCACGTCGTGCAGGCGGACGTTCGTCGGGCGCTGGAAACGGCCCGCCTTGCGCTGCTCGTCGGAATAGGACGCGAGGTAGCGGCGATAGGCTTCCGCTTTCTCGGGCGAGTCCAGTTCGACCCAGTACTGCAGCCAGGTGCAGGGCGCGTTGACGCCGTGGGCGCCTTCGTCGTCGAGATTGGCGTCGGCCCAGCAATTCATGTTGCCCTGCGAGCCGAGATCCAGGTCGCGCGACGTGGAGAACGGCAGGAACACGTCCTCGCTGCCGCCGAACCGCTGATTGGTCAGGTCGTAGAAGCGCGGGTTCATCGACCAGTCGTCGAGTACGCCGATCACCTGGAAGGCGGTCTGTTTCAAGCGCAGGGTCTTGCCGACGCTGTTGCCGCCCTTGAACAGGCGGTCGTTGAGCTTGCGGGAGATCACCACGACCCGCGCGCGGGCGGCATCCTCCTCGGCGGTCCAGGGTTTTCCGTAACGGAACGGCGTATCGAACATCGCGAAGAAGTCGGCCGAGGTATAACGCGCCTGTTCGCGGGCGGGTTTGAGCGCGCCGTCCTCGAAATCGACCACGACCGATCCGGCGGTCATCATCGCCTGCCGGTCGCCGCGCTTCTGGCGCAGCAGATTTTCCGCGTCGAAGCGGGTCATCTGCTGTTCCGGCTCCTCGCCCGGGGTGTAGCCGTCGCGCGAACCCGGATCCATCCGCGGATAGAACAACTGCCTGCTCTTGTGCGGGATCGGATCGCCGGCCAGCACGTAGTAGACCGTGAGCGTGGTCATGCTGGCACCGATGCCCAGCGCGATCGCGAGCACCATCACCATGGTAAGCGCTTTGTTGCGCTTGAGGCTGCGCAGGGCGAGGTCGATGTAGTAGGGGAGCATGGCGGATTCTCAGGCGGCGGTGGGGGCGGACGCGGTCGATTCCGACGGTGTGGCGCGCACCAGGCTCGGTTCGCGGTGCAGATCGGTGACCATGCCGTCGACGATGTGCACGTTGCGCTGCGCGCGCGCGGCCAGTTCGGGGTCGTGCGTCACCATCACGATCGTCGTGCCCTGGGCGTTGATCTCCTCCAGCAGCTCCATTACGCTGCGCGCCATCTGCGAATCGAGGTTGCCGGTCGGTTCGTCCGCGAGCAGCAGGCGCGGACTGCCGGCGAGCGCGCGCGCGATCGCGGCGCGCTGTTGCTGGCCGCCGGAAAGTTCCGCCGGGTAATGCTTCATCCGCGATCCGAGTCCGACCCGGGTCAGGGCCCACTCGATCCGCTCCCGGCGCTCGGCCGCGGACATGCCGCGATAGCGCAGGGGCACATCGACGTTGTCGAACAGGTTCAGGTCCGGTATCAGGTTGAAGCTCTGGAAGATGAAGCCGATCTTGCGGTTGCGCAGTCTCGAGCGCGCGTCGTCGCCGAGCCCGCTGACGTCCTCGCCGTCCAGCACGTAGCGGCCGCCGGTGAAATCCTCGAGCAGGCCGGCGATGTTGAGGAAAGTGGTCTTGCCCGACCCGGACGGCCCGGTCACGGCGACGAACTCGCCATCCTTCACATGCAGGTCGAGCGCGCGCAGCGCGTGGGTTTCGACCAGCTCGGTGCGGTAGATCTTGGTGACGCCTTGCATGTGCAGCATGGGAGGACTCCGGAGGGGCGGAAAAGAGGGAAGGATCAGTCGGAAGCGGCGGCGGCATCGCCGGACACGCGCACGCGCTCGGCGTCGCCGAAGCGGTCGCCGCCCGAGACCACGATGCGGTCTCCCGCCCGCACGCCGTCGAGGATCTCGACCGACTGCAGGCTGCTGGTGCCGGTACGCACCGCGCGCCTGACCGCAATATCGCCGTCCATGACGTAGGCGGACGCGCCGCCGCCCTGCTCCAGGAACGGGCCGCGTTCGACCATCAGCACGTCGCGACGGGTGTCGAGCACGATGCGCACGCTCAGGCGCTGGTTCTGGCGCAGTTGCGGCGGCTGCCGGTCCTTGAAGCGCAGGCGCGCCGCGACCTCGCCGTTCACCACTTCCGGCGACACTGCAGAGATCGCCGCGGCGAAGCGGCCGGAGACGTTGTGCACCTCCGCCGGCACACCGATGCCGAGGTCGCGGGCGAAGCTTTCCGGCACCTTGATTTCGACCTCGAACACCGAGAGGTCGACCACGCTGAGGATCGGCGCGTTGATCGCGACGTTGGCCCGCTGCGCGGCCATCAACTGACCGACCTGACCGTCGAACGGCGCGCGCAGGGTCAGCGCCTCGACCTGACGCTGCAGTTCGGCCACCGCCGCGCGCTGGCGGTCGGCCAGCAGGCGCTTGTTGCGCGCATCGAGCCCGGCGCTGCGGCCCTGCAGGCTCATCGCCTGCCGCGCGGCGGCGACCGCGAGTTCGGCCTTGCGCAATTGATCCTGGGCGCGGGCCACGTCGACCTGCGCGACCGCGCCGCCCTCGAAGGCGCGGCGGTTGCGTTCCAGATCGCGACGCGCGGCGGTCTCGTCCACCAGCGCCTGATCCAGCGCGCGGCGGGCATCGGCGAGGGTGAGTTCGCCGTCGAGGCCGGCGCGTGCGGCTTCCGCCTCCAGCCCGGCCAATGCGGCTTCTTCCTGCGCCAGTCGGCTGTGCAGTTCGGGACTGTCGATCTCGGCCAGCGCCTGGCCGCGTTTCACCGCGTCGCCGGCGACCACATGCAGGTTCACGGTGCCGGCGGCGATCGCGTACAGGGTCGGGCTGTTGGCCGAAATCACCCGACCGTCGGCGGACAGATCGCGAACGAGATCGCCACGGGTCACCTCGGCGATGCGCAGGCGTTCGCCGTCGATCGAGCGACTGCCGGCGTTCCAGGCCGAGAGCGTCACCGCGATCGCTGCGCCGAGACCGATCGTCAGCGCGGCGGCGATCCACCAGCGTCGGCGCGTGGCCGACGACGAGGCGGCGAGGGGGCGGTCCTGGGCGGCGGTATCGCGGATGCTCATGCGCGGACGGGGCTGTGATGGGTGAGGGGAAGGCAGGCTCAGCGGACGCGGAACAACTGCGGCGCAGGGTTCGAGGCGTAGGCCATCGCCTGTCGGCGCGGCCGATGCAGCGCGGCAGCGTTCGCCGGCGGCACGAAGGCGAAACGGTGCAGCGGCGGCAGTGCGCGCGGAACGGCGTCGGTCAGTTCCTCGGCGGACCAGTGCGGCGCGAAAGGCTGGAAGGGAGCGGACACGTTCATGGCGGTTCTCCGGTGGAGGGGCGAGCCGGGGGAGGGGAGGCTCGGTGATGTATCAGCAAACCGCGTGCCAACCGTATCCTTTTGTTTTGTTTGTATTTTCTCGTGAACGTCCGGTGTCCGGACGGACATCGGACACGTCCGCGCGGACGCCGTCCGCGGCTTTCGCCGTTACACTGGGCAGGCTCGGTCCGGCGCCGATTCCATCCCCGGTCACCGCCCGCGAACGCGCCGCGGCTCACGACGGTATTTCGCGGCGTTTTTCATCCTGCAGAGGGCTTCCAACGTATGTGCGGCATTGTCGGCGCGATCGCGGATCGCGATGTGGTTCCGGTCCTGATCGAAGGCCTCAAGCGTCTCGAATACCGCGGTTACGATTCGGCCGGCATTGCCGTGGTCGACGGAGACGGCGAGGATGCGTACGACATCCGCCGCGTGCGCCGCACCGGGCGGGTCGCCGAAATGGAAGCGGCCGCACAGAGCGAAGCCTTCAATGCGCGTCTGGGCATCGGCCACACGCGTTGGGCCACCCACGGCGGCGTCACCGAGAACAACGCCCATCCGCACATCAGCCACGGCGTCG
>JBIJAD010000203.1:0-7029 GCA_044345955.1 Lysobacteraceae bacterium | reverse complement strand
GGCGACGGACAGGATGTCCGTCGTTTTTCGACAAGACATGGATGTCTTGTCGAAAAATCCTGACTAAAGATCGGTTGGCAGATTTGAATTGGACGTAAAGAGTTTTCTTTGCCTACTTTCTTTGCGACAAAGAAAGTAGGCCGCGCGCCAGCGCGGAAAAGATTCCGGGCTTTCCCGGAAGCCCGTCTTTCGCCGACGTCGTGAGCACAGCGGAATCACCTTGAGATTGAGGTCTCATCGTGAGAAGAGCTTCAAAACCTTGAACAGCAGATCCCTCACCTTCGGTTCGGGATGACAAGCCCCACAGTCAACCTCGACGCATTCCGCGCCGGATCTCGGGCCTCCCGGCCCTCTCGCAAGAAGCGGCGGAATCGCCTGCGGCGGTTCCGCCCTACTTCGCGATCAACACCAACAACGACCGCGCCTGCACCCCATACACCGTCCACTCCCCGCCGATGTACGCCTCCGACCCCGGCAGCGCGACCGTGTTCGTGCCTTCGTTCCAGGTCGCGGTGTCGGTCACGCGGTACCACTGTTTGCCGGTGCCGGGCCAGGGCAGGGTGAAGTTCACGTTGCCGGACCAGCCGTTGTAGGCGATGTAGATGGCCTGGCCGGCGCCGCCGAATTCGCTGCCGTCGATGCGCCAGGCGATCGCGTGATTGCTGCTGTTGTTGAAGTAGGCCGCGTCGGCGACGCCGCCGTCGGGCTTGAACCAGCGCAACTGCTCCATCACGTTGCCGTTGGTGTCGCTGGCCGAATAGAAATTCGACGGGCGCAGCGCCGGGTGCGCCTTGCGGAAGGCGATGAGGCGGCGGGTGAAGGTTTCGAAATCGGCTTCGATCGTGCTGCGCGTCCAGTACAGCCAGTTCGCCGGCGAGTCGAGGTTGTAGACGTTGTTGTTGCCGAACTGGGTGCGCAGGGCTTCGTCGCCGCCGTTGAACATCGGCACGCCGGCGCTGAGCAGGGTGAAGGCCATGCCGGTGCGCGCGGCGCGGCGCTGGTCGACGACGATCCCGCCCTGGTTCCAACTGTGGTTGTTGTCCTCGCCGCCGTCGGACGGGCCGTAGGGCCAGGGCTGGTTGTTCTGCTTGCTGTTGTAGGCGTAGAGGTCGTTGAGCGTGAAGCCGTCGTGCGCGACCATGAAATTGACCGAGTGCCAGGGCTTGCGGCCGTCGTCGCCGTAGAGATCGGACGAGCCGGCGAAACGGCTCGCGAGCGTGCCGGTGGTGACGATGTCGACGCCGAGCTTGTTCTGTTTCTTGCGCAGGTCGTCGCGGAACTTGCCGTTCCACTCCGCCCAGCCCCAGGGGAAACCGCCGACCTGATAGGAATTGCCGCCGATCGCCCAGGGTTCGGCGATCAGGTCCAGCCCGCTGCCGCCGGCGTCGGGCCGCGGCGGCAATTCGTTCACGATCCGATTCAGCGCATTGTTCGGGTCCATCTTGTCGAAGTTGAAGCAGCCGTGCTGGCAGGTGTTGCCCAGCACCGAGGCCAGATCGAAGCGGAAGCCGTCCACGCCCAGCGCATCGCGCCAATAGGCGAGCGAATCGATGATGAGGTTCTGCGCGATCGGGTTGCGGGTGTTGTAGTTGCCGCCGACGCCGGTGTTGTCCCAGGGGTACTGGAAATCGCTGGTCAGCGAGTAATACGTCGGATTGTCGAGCCCGCGCCACGACTGGATGTTGTAGACCGTGCGGCCGTCGGTGCCGCCCCAGGCGCTGCCTTCGCCGGTGTGGTTGTAGACCACGTCGACGTAGACCTTGATCCCGGCATCGTGGAAGGCCTTGACCATCGCGCGCCATTCCTTCGTCGGGCCGCCGGGTGTCTTGTCGGAGGAATAGCGGCGATCCGGCGCGAAGTAGTTGAGGGTCATGTAGCCCCAGTAGTTGTCGCCGTCGGTCGAGTTCGCGGTGAGTTCGTTCTGGTCGTTCTGGGTCTCCTGCACCGGCAGGAATTCGATCGCGGTGATCCCGAGCGACGCAAGATGCGCCGCCTTCTGCGCCGCGCCGGCGTAGGTGCCGCGCTGGAACAGCGGGATCGAGGTGTCGTTCATCGTGAGCCCGCGCACGTGCACTTCGTAGACGATCTCGTCCTTCAGCGGGCGCGTCGGTTTGGTGCCGGTCGAGGTGGTGATCGTGCCCAGCGCGATGCTCTTGCTGGCGCAGGCGCCGCTGTCCTTGTTGCGGTGGCTCGCGCCCGAGGCGTAGATCGTGCCGTCGGTGCAGCCGGGGGTGATCGGGTCGTGGCTGATCTCGCGGGCGTAGGGGTCGATCAGCAGCTTGTTCGGATTGAAGCGATTGCCGGCCGCGTCGACATCGGTGACGAAGCCGGTGCCGCTGCCCTTGGTCCAGGCCGTGCTGTAGGGCCAGTTCGGGCCCCAGGCGCGATAACCGTAGTACACGGTGCCGGTGATGCCGTGGGTGTTGCGGATGGTCGCGGTGGGGATCGTGACTTCCCAGTTCTGGGTGGTCGCGTTCTTCGTGAGCAGGTAACGGGCGGATTCCTGCACGCCGGTGGGCGCCGAATACAGCCAGACCTCGATCCGGGTGGCGCGCGAGGAGTACACCCGGAAGCGCAGGTTGCTCATCGTCGCGTCGTAGCGGGCGCCGAGGTCGTGGGCGTTGACCGCGGCCTGCGCCGTCGGTGCGATCCAGCCCAGCGCCAGGCCGAACAGGGCAGCCAGCAACAGCGGGGCGGCGATGCGGATCCGGTGCGTCATCGAGCATTGCTCCTTCGCGAGACCGAGCGCACTATCGCGCGATGTGCGGATGCACATGGCCGCACAGATCGAATCTGTAATCGTATTCAGCGAAGATCGCCGACGTTCGGCGCAAGCGGGGCGTCGCTCTTGAAACCCGGGGCTCGGGCCCCAGAATGGCGGCGGTTCGCGTCCTGCGCCGCATCCTGCCCCTTTGCCATGCCCATCTACGCTTTCGAATGCGACGCCTGCGGTCATGCCTTCGACCGCCTGCAGAAGCTCTCCGATCCCGATCCGGCCGAATGCCCGGCCTGCGGCGCACCGCAGGTGCGCCGGCAGTTGACCGCGCCGGCCTTCCGCCTGTCCGGCAGCGGCTGGTACGAGACCGATTTCAAGAAGGACGGCGACCGCAAGCGCAATCTCACCGAGAAGCCCGACGCGGCGAAACCCGAGGCCGCCGCGGCCCCCGCCCCGGCCGCGAAGCCCGAGTCCGCGCCCGCGGCCAAGCCGGCGGACACCAAGGCCGCGGGCTGAGCCTCGCGGCCGCCCGCGGCGCGCGTCTGCGTTCGCAGACATGCCTTCCTCTGTGCGAACGTGACCGGATGATCCTGCGCCTGATCCTGCCCTCCGCCCTGCTGCTCGTCGCCACCGGCTGCGCGACGCCTTCCGCGATGCCTTCCGCGACACCCGGCGCCGGCCAGACCGCGACGCCTGTCGTCGCCGACGAACCCGACACCGCCGAGCGCATCGCCGTGGTCTTCGTCGAGGACCTGCGCGAACTCTGCGGCCGCGCCTTCGCCGGTCGGGTGGTCGTGGACACGCCAAGCCCCGGCGCCTCGCCCGCACCTTCGCCTTTTGCCGGCAAACCGCTGGTGATGCACGTCCGCGAGTGCGGCGCCGATGCCGTGCGCGTGCCCTTCCACGTCGGCGACGACCGCTCGCGCACCTGGGTGCTGACCCGCGTCGCCGACGGTCTGCGGCTCAAGCACGATCACCGCCACGAGGACGGCAGCGCCGACAAGGTCACGATGTACGGCGGGGACCTCGGCGATGCGCGCTTTCTCGATGGCGGCGGGGTGCGTGTGGAATTTCCGGTGGACGCCGAATCGGTGGCGAACTTCAACGCCAACGGTCTGACCGCCTCGCTCCGCAACACCTGGGCGATGGAACTGCGCAATCACCGTTTCGTCTACGAATTGTCGCGGCCGGACGGGCGTCTGTTCCGGGTCGAGTTCGACCTCACCGTGCCGATCGCGCCGCCTCCGGCGCCCTGGGGCGCCGCGCGCTGAGCGCAGCCTGCTGCGACAGGCCGCCGAATACAGCCCGCAAACGACGAAGCCCCGCATGTGCGGGGCTTCGTCGTATCAGCGATGGCAATGCCGCTCAGCGCAACCCGAACCGCGCCCGGCAGCCCTCGTCGACCCACAGGCCGACCTTGCGGTCGTAGCCCCAACTGCGGCCTTCGACGCAGGGCGACTTCGACAGCCGCTCCAGCAGCACCGGCCGGCCGCGTCCCGACTCCCAGGCGCAGGTCTGGCGGCGGCCGCTTTCGCTGCCGCAGGTCACGCTGTAGCGGCCGCCGCTTTCGCCGACCCGGAATTCGCCCCGGCAGCCCTTGTCGACCCAGATCTGGCCGCCGCGCAGGCCCCAGGTGCTGCCTTCGCGACAGGGCGTATCCGAGAGCTGGCGGATCAGGTCGGCATTGCCGTAGAGATCGCGGCCGCAGGTCTTGCGGCGGCCGTCGTCGCTTTCGCAGCGTACTTCCTTGCCGGAGAACTGCGGCGCGAACTCGGCGCGGCAGCCGCCGGAGACCCAGACCTTGCCCGGGCTCGCGCCCCAGGTGCGGCCGACGACGCAGTCGGTGGCCGACAACTGGCGCACCAGCCGGGTCTGGCCCGGCCAGGAGGTGTTGCAGGTCTCGCGGCGGTTGTCCTTGCTTTCGCAGCGGACGCTGTCGCGGTCGAAGACCTGGGCGCGGGCGTCGGGCGCGAGGCCGCAGGCGGCGATGGCGAGGATCAGGCAGGCGAGGGTGCGGGCAGGGTTCATGCGGGGGAAGGTCTCGTGATCGTGGAAGGGGAGGGCGTCACTGCGGCGCAGTCATCACGGCGAGAACACGCCGCGGCACCCGAGGTTCACCCACAGGCCCTGCCGGCGGGTCCAGCCCCAGGATTCGCCCTGGCGGCAGGGCGTGTCGGAGAGGGTGCGGATCAGTCGCGGCGCGCCGCGGTTCGCGTCCCAGGGACAGGTGCGATAGCGGCCGTTCTCGCTGGAACAGGTGACGCTGTAGCCCTCGTCGTAGCCCGGCTGGCCGCCATCCTGGATGCGGAAGACGCCGCGGCAGCCGCCGCTGACCCACAGCGCGCCGTTGCGCAGACCGTAGTTGCGTTCCAGAGTGCAGGGTGTGCCCGACAACTGCCGCACCAGCACCGGCGTGCCGTAGAGGCCGCTGCCGCACTGGCGATGGCCGCCGTCGGTGCTTTCGCAGCGGATCTCCTGGCCGAGCCCGCTGCCCTGATGGGAGGCGACGAACACCGCGCGGCAGCCGCCGCTGACCTGGACTTCGCCGCGCCGGCTCCACCAGTTGCGCCCGGCGACGCAGGGCGTGGACGACAGTTGCCGCAGCAGCCGCGATTCCAGGCGCCACGGCGTCGGGCAGGTGCGCATGCGGCCGTCGGTGCTTTCGCAGCGGACCTCACCACTGGCGAGCTGGTCGTCCTCGGCGAACGTGGCGCGGCAGCCGCCGGTGACCACGACCTGACCGGGATTGCTCCACCAGGTCCGGCCTTCGGTGCAGGGGCTGCCCGAGAGCTGGCGCACCAGCCGGGACTGTCCGTGCCAAGGCGTGGGGCAGGCGCGCTGGCCGTTGTTGGCGCTCTCGCAGCGGATTTCGCCGGCGGAGGTGTTGTCCCGTGGCGCGAATTCCCCGCGACACCCGCCCCAGACCCGGATCTCGCCCTGCGAGGCGGACCAGTTGCTCTGTTCGACGCAAAGGGTTGAGGAGAGCTGGCGCACCAGTTGCGATCCGCCTGTCCAGGGCGTGCGGCAGGTGCGCTGGCGGCCGTCGGCGCTTTCGCAGCGGATCGTGCCGGCGCCCTGCGGGTCGCTGATGCCCTGGCCCTGCAGCGATTCGGCGATGTCCTGCTGGATGCGGCTGAAAGTCCAGCGCGAGAATCGCACCTGATCCAGATAAAAGCGCATCTGGTCGTCGGGGATGCCGCGTCCGCCCGAGCGTTCGCGGTATTCCAGATCAATGACTCTGCGCTGGTCGGCCTCGGGCAGCTCCCACAGCCGTTCCGGTGCGTAGGCCTTGGCCGGCACGGGGTTGCTGGCGGCATCCTGGGCGGTGGCGGGCGGAGGGACGACGGCGGCCGCGGACATGACGGCGGCGAGCGCGAGGGTGCACAGCAGACGGGAACGCGACAGCGACGGGGCTTTCATCTCGGCGGTTCCTTGGCTCGGGGGACAGGGCGCGATGCGACGCCCGGAGGGGCGAGGCCGCTTCCGGCCGCCGCAACCGCTAAAATGCGCGGTCTCCGGCAGACGCCGGATGATCCTACACCCGGAGTCCCCCCATGCGTACCCATTTCTGCGGCCTCGTCGACGAGGCCCTGATCGGCCAGACCGTCTCCCTTTGCGGCTGGGTCAACAAGGCCCGTGTCCAGAGCCATCAGGTCTTCGTCGATCTGCGCGATCACGAGGGGATTGTCCAGCTCCTGGTCGAGAGCGACCAACCCGAACTGTTCGCGCAGGCCTCCGCATTGGGCCATGAGGACGCCGTGCGCGTGACCGGCACGGTGCGCGCGCGCTACGCCGCCAACGACAAGATCCGCACCGGCAAGGTCGAGATCGTGCCGACCGCCATCGAAGTGCTGAACAAGGCCGAGTCGCTGCCGTTTCACGCCCACGAGAACCCGGGCGAGGAAGTGCGATTGAAGTACCGCTATCTCGACCTGCGCCGCCCCGAGATGCAGACGATGATGCGCACCCGCATCCGCCTGGTGCAGGCGCTGCGCCGCTGGTTGGACGCGCGCGGCTTCCAGGACATCGAGACCCCGATCCTGACCAAGGCCACGCCCGAAGGCGCCCGCGACTTCCTCGTGCCGGCGCGCATGCATCCGGGCGAGTTCTACGCCCTGCCGCAGTCGCCGCAGTTGTTCAAGCAGATCCTGATGATGGCCGGCTTCGACCGCTACTACCAGATCGCGCGCTGCTTCCGCGACGAGGACCTGCGCGCCGACCGCCAGCCCGACTTCACCCAGCTCGACATCGAGACCTCGTTCCTCGGGCAGGACGAGATCATGGCGCTCATGGAGGGCCTGATCCGCCACATC
>JBIJAD010000238.1:0-6262 GCA_044345955.1 Lysobacteraceae bacterium | reverse complement strand
ACAACCGCACCGTCGCCATGCGCATCCCCCACAGCGACGAGAAGAACACCCGCATCGAACACCGCATCGCCGGCGCCGACGCCAACGTCTACCTCGCCACCGCCGCGGTGCTGGCGGGCATGCTCGAAGGGATGGAGCGCGGCGACGATCCCGGTCCGCCGGTGGTCGGCAACGCCTACGAACAGACCGAGATCCGCACACCCTACTGGCGCGACGCGATCCGCGACTTCATGGCCAGCGATTTCGCCACCCGCAACTTCGGCGAGCGCTTCCGCCACATCTACGGCCAGCAGAAGCTCAAGGAGTTGCACAGCTTCCATCGCGAAGTGACCACGCTGGAGTACGACTGGTATCTGCGGTCGGTCTGAAAGCGGCTTCCGACGACGAACGCCCCGGCCCGATGCCAGACGCCCACTACCCGCCCAGTTGGTACGCCGCCAGCGCCGATCCGCTGCCGCCGCAGCCGGCGCTGACGGGCGATCTGGAGGCCGATGTCTGCATCCTCGGCGCCGGCTACGTCGGCCTGTCGGCGGCGCTGGATCTGGCCGAAGCCGGCCATCGGGTCGTGGTGCTGGAGGCCGAACGCATCGGTTGGGGCGCGTCCGGCCGCAACGGCGGCCAGGTGATCTTCGGCTGGGGCTGCAGCGAGGCCAAGCTGGAATCGCTGCTCGGCCGCGAAGACGCACGCCGGCTGTTCGACTGGTCGCTGGAGGCGATACACCTGATCCACGAGCGACGCGCGAAGCACGCGATCGACTGCGAGTGGCGGGACGGACATATCCACGTCGCGATCAAACCCCGGCATGTCGCCGAACTGCTGGCCTGGCAGGAGGCGCTGGCGCGCGACTACGGCCATCCCCTGCCCTGGTGGGATCGCGAGCGACTGCGCGGCATGCTCGATTCCCCGCGCTACCTCGGCGGGCTCTACGACGCCCGTTCTGGACATCTGCACCCGCTGAAATATGCGCTCGGCCTCGGCCGTGCCGCACTGGCGGCCGGGGTGCGGATCTTCGAGACCAGCGCGGTCCGCCGGATCGAACACGGCACGCGCCCCGTCCTGCACACCGATCAAGGCCGGGTCCGCTGCGATTTCGCGGTCCTCGCCGGCAACGCCCTGGTCAAGGGCGTGGCGCCCGAGCTGGATCGCAGGATCATGCCGGTCGGCACCTACATCGCCGCCACCCGGCCGCTGGGCGAGGATCGCGCCCGGGCGCTGATCGGCAACGACATGGCGGTGGCCGACATCAACTGGGCGCTCGACTATTTCCGGCGCAGCGCCGACCACCGCCTGCTGTTCGGCGGTCGCGCCAGCTATTCCAATCTGCAGCCGCCCAACCTGCCCTGGGTGATGGCCCGCCGCATGCGCCGGGTCTTCCCGCAACTGGCCGACGAGGACTTCGAATACGTCTGGTGCGGCACCATCGACATCAGCCTCAACCGCGCCCCGCACTGGGGCCGGATCGGCCGCGGCAACGTCTATTTCGCGCAGGGATTCTCGGGCCACGGCGTCGCCGCCGCGGGGCTGGCCGGGCGGGTGATCGCCGAGGCCATCCGCGGCCAATCCGAACGTCTGGATGTCTTCGCGCGCATCCCGCACCGCGATTTCCCCGGCGGCCGGGCCCTGCGCACCCCGCTGCTGGTCGCCGCCATGGCCTGGTACAAACTGCGCGACGCCCTGTGGTGACACCGTCCGGCCCGCCCGACTCGAGCGAAGCATGAAATTTCCGTTCAGCGACGCTTGACGATCCGGAAAACGCCCCCTAGACTTTCGCGTCTCCAGCAGTGGGGCCATAGCTCAGCTGGGAGAGCGCTTGCATGGCATGCAAGAGGTCGCCGGTTCGATCCCGGCTGGCTCCACCAACTTCCGAACCACCTTGGCCGGTTCGAAAGTGAAGAGTTCCATCGACGTCCCCATCGTCTAGAGGCCTAGGACATTACCCTTTCACGGTAGCGACCGGGGTTCGAATCCCCGTGGGGACGCCAACATTCGAAAATGACGAAGCCCGCGCAAGCGGGCTTCGTCGTTTTCGTTTACCGAATGCGGCCCGCCTTGATGCGCATGCATTCGCGCAGCCGATGCTGCGCGCGATACTCATCGATCGATCCGTGCGATGTCCGGCGAAATCTCGGTGTCGACGCGCACCAACGTCCCCACCCCATGCCCGCGCTCGCCGAGGTACTGCAGCCATTTGCCGAGGAAGGTGTTCATGCGCAGGCGGTGATCGAGGATCACGGCCGGGGCGGCGTCGAGGCCGATGGCATCCTGCCAGCGGCGGCCGACGTAGCAGTGGGTGGCTTCGGCCTGTCGGGTGTCGCGATACAGACGAACGTAGGCGGACGGGTCGGGTTCGCCGGTCAGCGGGTCGAGCATGGCGTAGCTCAGCCGCAGTTCGGTGGTGTAGGCGTGTTGGGCGAGAACGTCCAGGTGCAGATCAAGGCCGTCGCCGACCGACGAGACGTAGCGGCCCTCGGCGAGGCCGTCGGGATGGAACAGGCGCTGCAGGCGCTGATGGTTCTCCGCATACAGGCCCATCAGCCACGCGAAGCGGTTGACGCGGGGGGCGAGAACGGGACGGCCGATGACCTGGGACATGTCCCGATCCTACACATCGCGCAGGTTCCGCAACAGGATTGACGGATCGCGCGAAGGCGCGGAACATGCGGGTGTCTTTCGCCTCCGCGCGCCCCTCTCGGGCCTCAAAACATCTCGCGGTGGATCCCCAGCGTTGTCATCACCTTGCTCGCGATCTCCTCGATCGAGGTGTGGGTCGTGCTGAGCGTGGGAATGCGCTCGGCGCGGAGCATGGCCTCGGCCGCGGCGACTTCGCGCCGACAGGTCTCCAGTTGCGCATATCGCGAATTCGCCCGCCGCTCCTGACGGATCTGCTGCAGCCGGATCGGATCGATGGTCAGGCCGAACAGCTTGGCCCGGTGCGGGCGCAGCCGCGGCGGCAGGCGGTCGTGCTCCAGATCCTCGTCGGTCAGCGGGTAATTGGCCGCCTTCACCCCGTGATGCATGGCCAGATAGATGCAGGTCGGGGTCTTGCCGGCGCGCGAGTCGTCGTGGGTCAGGGCGAAGTTCATGGCGTTGATGCGCCGGTGGTAGGTCTCGAAATCGACCATGCCGTGGGCCTGCCCCACCCGCGACAGGCGCTGTACCCCGAGTTCGCGCTCCAGCGGTTCGATGAACGGGGCGAACACGTCCAGCATCAGCGCCCCGCTTTCGGCCAGGCGTGCGGTCAGGCGGGCATCGACGCAGGAATTGACCACGATCGGGCGGCTGCCCAGGGCCTCGCCGGCGGCGCGGATGCGGCCGGCGGCCTCGATCGCCTTGTCCTCGCTGTCGACGAAGGGCAGACGGTCGGTCCGGAACTGGGTGCCGGTGAACTGGGTGAGCAGGCTGTGGCCGATGGTTTCGGCGGTGATGCCGGTGCCATCGGAGACGTAGAACACCGGGCGGACCGTACTCAAGGGACTGTACTCATGCGGAAGGGTGTACGCAGGTCGAAGGGCGGCGAGGGCCCGGGTCTTGTTAAAATAACGCTTTCCCCGGCGCCCTGCCGCGCCCGCCCGGAGCCCCGCCTTGAACGAGAACATCCTCTGGCTGCAGGCGCTGCGCCTGTCCGACCTCGCCCGCGTCGGCGGCAAGAACGCCTCTCTCGGTGAAATGATCGGCCATCTGGCCGGGCTCGGGGTCTCGGTACCGGGCGGTTTCGCCACCACGGCCGAAGCCTTCAAGGCCTTCATCGCCCACAACCACCTGCACGAGCGCATCTACGACAAGCTCGCGACTCTGGACGTGGACGATGTGCCCGCGCTGACCGCCGCCGGGGCCGAAATCCGCGGCTGGGTGATCGACGCCCCGCTGCAGCCGGAGCTGGATCGCGACATCCGCGCCGCCTACGCGCAGTTGTGCGCCGAGAACGGTCCTCCGACAGGCTCGGGACAAGCCCCGGACATCGCCGTCGCGGTGCGCTCTTCGGCCACCGCCGAGGACCTGCCCGATGCCTCCTTCGCCGGCCAGCAGGAGACCTTCCTGAACGTGAGCGGCGCCGATGACGTGGTGCGCCGGGTCAAGGAAGTGTTCGCCAGCCTGTACAACGATCGCGCCATCGCCTATCGGGTGCATCACGGCTTCAAGCACGAGGACGTGTTCCTCTCCGCCGGCGTGCAGTTGATGGTGCGCTCGGACGTGGGCGCTTCGGGCGTGCTGTTCACGCTCGACACCGAATCGGGCTTCCGCGACGTGGTGTTCGTCACCGCCAGTTATGGTCTCGGCGAAAACGTGGTCCAGGGCGCCGTGAATCCCGACGAGTTCTACGTCTACAAACCGACCCTGCAGCAGGGCAAGCCGGCGATCCTGCGTCGCGCGCTGGGCAGCAAGGAGATCCGCATGGTCTATTCCGAGCGCCCCGGCGAACGCGTGCGCAACGAGGACACGCCGGCCGAGCTGCGCAACCGCTTCTCGATCACCGACGAGGACGTGCACGAACTGTCGCGACAGGCGTTGACCATCGAGCGACACTACGGCCGGCCGATGGACGTGGAATGGGCGAAGGACGGCGTCAGCGGCAAGCTGTTCATCGTGCAGGCGCGCCCCGAAACCGTGAAATCGCGCGCCCACGCCACCCAGATCGAACGCTACACCCTGCTCCGCCGCGGCGAGGTCATCAGCGAAGGCCGCGCGATCGGCCACAAGATCGGCAGCGGCACCGCGCGCGTGGTCCGCTCGCTGGCCGACATGAACCGGGTGCAGGCCGGCGACGTGCTGTTCGCCGACATGACCGACCCCGACTGGGAGCCGGTAATGAAGCGCGCCGCGGCGATCGTCACCAATCGCGGCGGCCGCACCTGCCACGCCGCGATCATCGCCCGCGAACTGGGCGTGCCGGCGGTGGTCGGCACCGGCAGCGCGCTGGACAGCGTGCAGGACGGCCAGCCGGTGACGATCAGTTGCGCCGAGGGCGATACCGGTTTCATCTACGACACCGAACTGCCGTTCGAGCGCATCGTCACCGATCTCGACAACATGCCGCCGGCGCCGCTGAAGATCATGATGAACGTCGCCAACCCCGAGCGCGCGTTCGACTTCGCGATGCTGCCCAACGCCGGCATCGGCCTGGCGCGGCTGGAGATGATCATCGCCAGCCACATCGGCGTGCATCCCAAGGCGCTGCTCGAATACGCCGAACAGGACAGCGAGACCAAGCGCAAGATCGATGCGCGCATGGCAGGCTACGCCAGTCCGGTCGATTTCTACGTCGACCGTCTCGCCGAAGGCATCGCCACGATCACCGCCTCGGCCGCGCCGAACCCGGTGATCGTGCGCCTGTCGGACTTCAAGTCGAACGAATACGCCAATCTCATCGGCGGCGCGCGCTACGAGCCGCACGAAGAGAACCCGATGATCTGGTTCCGCGGCGCATCGCGCTACATCGACCCCTCGTTCCGCGACGCGTTCGCGCTGGAATGCCGCGCGGTGCGCAAGGTCCGCGAGACCATGGGCCTGGACAACTGCTGGGTGATGATCCCCTTCGTGCGCACGGTGGAGGAAGGCCGCAAGGTCATCGAGGTGCTGCGCGAGAACGGTCTGGAGCGCAGCGATGACCGCGAGGGCAAACCCGGACTCAAGATCATCATGATGTGCGAGATACCGTCGAACGCACTGCTCGCCGACGAGTTCCTCGACATCTTCGACGGCTTCTCGATCGGCTCCAACGACATGACCCAGCTCACGCTCGGTCTGGATCGCGACTCTGCGATCGTCGCCGACCTGTTCGACGAACGGAACCCGGCGGTCAAGAAGATGCTGTCCATGGCCATTCAGGCGGCGAAACGCAAGGGCAAGTACATCGGCATCTGCGGCCAGGGCCCGAGCGACCATCCCGACCTTGCCGAATGGCTGATGCAGGAAGGCATCGAGTCGGTCTCGCTCAACCCCGATACCGTGGTCGATACCTGGCTGCGGCTGGCGAAGATCAAGGCCGGCTGAGTCCGGACCGCACCGCTTCCGGAGCCGCGCATGCTCGACCGCTGGATCGACTGGCTGGACCACCGCGACTGGCCCGCAGTGCTGAGCGAATGGGGCCTGCGCGCGCTCGCGGCGCTGGTGCTGCTGTACATCGGCACGCGACTTGCGCGGCACATCGCGCGTCTCGCGGAAACCGCGCTGCGCCGCGCCGGCATCGACGCGACCGCGGCGATGTTCCTGCGCAAGCTGGTCTATGTCGGCCTGCTGGTGGTGGTGATCCTGGCGGTGCTG
>JBIJAD010000194.1:0-7421 GCA_044345955.1 Lysobacteraceae bacterium | reverse complement strand
GATCGCGAGCATCAGCAGCGGGTTCACCAGCGTCCACGCCATGCCGAGCAGCGAGCCGCGGTAGCGCTGCTGCAGGTCGCGGCGGGCGAGCGAGGCGACGAGTTCGCGCCCCTTCCACGCTTCGGCGAACAACGATGTCAGCGAGGTGGGGTGCGGCGGGGTGGCCATGGACGATGGGGGTCGCGGGGGCGAGGCGCATGCAGCGCATTGCGCCGGGCCTGCGATTATAGGGTGCGGGGAATGCCCGGGTCGGTTTGGCTATACTCCGGGCCCTTCCCCCAAGCCGACAGAGCGCCCCACCATGCAGCCCCGTTTGCTCGCCCGAACCTTCCTGATCGCCGGCATCGCAGTGCTGGGCGCGGCTTGCGACCGCGGTCACGCACCGACCCCGCCGGCCCCGGCGACCGAGCCGGCGGCCCAGACTCCGGCCGAACCTGCCGCACCGGTCGCAGCGGCGGAACCGACACCGACACGGGTCAAGCCCGTCGGCACCAATCAGGCCCAGTTGACCGCCGGCGATCCGGTCGCCTCCTGCCATATCGACACCCTGTCCGGCGGCGGGCGGGAGCGCGAGGGCGGCATCCTCCAGCTCGGTCGCGATCAGCCGTTCTTCGCGGCCGGCTGGGTGGCGGCGCCCGGCGAGGACGCGGTCCCGACCACGGTCTCCCTCCGTCTGCTCGCCGAGGGCTCGCCCGGCGACGTCTGGGAGTTCGTGGTGCCGACCGGCGGCGATCGCAGCGACGTGGCCGAGTTCAAGGGCAAGCCCGTGCTCGCGACCTCGGGCTTCTCGATCGATGCCGACACCGCCGGCATGCCGATCGGCATCTACCACGCCTATCTCGCGTTCGAACACGAGGGCAAGGCCTACAGTTGCAACGGCGGCGACAAGATCGCCATCGAGTGATGCCCGCCTGTCCCGCCGCCGCGCTCAGCGGCGGCGGAAGCTGAAGTGGCGGTGTCCGAAGTAGCTGGTGACGATCGGCACCGTCACGCCGACGGCATGCGCGCTGGCCTCCACGTCGAGCGGCCAGCCGATCGCCGGCAGCAGCCAGCGGGCCAGCAGCAGGCTGACCGCAAGGGTCTGCAGCAGCGCGAATGCGTTGACGACGGTGAACCACGCCGCCTGGCGGGTCGTCGATTCGTTGCCTTCCGGGAACACGAACTGCCGGTTGAGCAGGAACGCCGTGATCATGCCGGCGAGATAGGCGAGGCAGATCGCCGCCGGGTAGGGCAGCGCCAGACTCAGCACGAATCGCGAACCGAAGTTCACGCAGGCCGCGATGCCGCCGGCGACCAGGAACCGGAAGAACTGCGGGGTCACGACGCCCCACCCGCGACCCGCCCGGCGCGGGCGATCCAGCCCCACCACACGAGCATCAGCGCCACCCCGAGCGCGATCGCCGCGGGATCGTGGCGTACGAAGTGAACGAGCGGTTCCACCCCCCAGACCCATGCGCTGCAGGCCAGCGCCGCCAGGCCCAGGACGCGCCATCCGCGGCCGCCCGCGGCCACCACGACCGCGCCCGCCAGCGCGAGCGCGAGCATCGCCTGATAGGACTGATGGTGATTGATGTGGCATGTCCACGACAGCAGCCCGGCCAGTGCGACCGACAGCAGGCCGAACGTCGCAAGGCGCGCGGCGACGGCCTGCGCCGCGTCGCGGCGACGGACCGCCAGCGCGAGCAGCGCGAGGGCCAGCGGGCCGATGCCCGCCAGCGGGTGGAAGAAACCCCAGAGCCGGATGCGATCGACGAGATCGTGCACGACCCCGGCCTCGTGCACGCCGCAGGTGTTGCGCAGGCCGAACAGCAGCGACATCGCCGCGTCCAGTTTCAGCGCGGCCCACTCGCGCAGCGAGAGCGCGGCATAGGCGTCGCGCATCAGCGCGAGCAGCCCCGCTTCGGGGCGGTCGAGGCCGGGCGTCCCCGCGAACAACTGCTTGGCCAGCGGATTGGCATCCATCCCGTGCATCGACTGCCAGAGCATCCACGGCACCAGCAGCGCGAGCCCCGCGACCGGCGCGACCAGGGTGCCGCGCCAGGAGGGCAGGCCGCGGAGCCACGCGGTCATCGCCAGGCTGCAGAGCACGCCGAACAGCGCGCCGCCATGGCTCAGCAGGGCCAGCGCCGAGAGCATCGCGGCGAGCGCCAGTCCGCGGTCGTCGTCGCGCAGCCGGGTCGGCGCATCGCGATCCGCGAACAGCAGCCATGCGGCGGGCAGACCGAACGCGGCCGCGGCCAGTTTCGGCCAGACGTAGACGCTGTTGAACAGCAGGAACGGTGTCGTGGCCAGCAGCAGCACGGCCCAGGGCAAGGCGCGCGCCGGCAGCAGGCGCAGCAGGATCAGCCCCGCCGGGACCAGCCACAGCGTGTTCAGCGCGATCCCGGCCGCGAGGTTGATGTTCGCGAACAGGTGGCCGTCGGCGACCGTGGGCACTGCCAGCGCGGGGCCGATGAAGGAGGCGTGCCAGCCGTAGGCGAGCGGCGGGCGGTCGCCCAGCGTCCACGGCAGCAGTTCGCCGAGCAGCGCATGCCGCCCGGAAGCGATCGCTTCGGCGACGATCCCCGGAATCTGGTTGTCGGTGGACCAGCGCACCGGCGTGAAGCGGTTGTTGACCGCCCACGCGCCGCTGCCGTCGTCGACCATCGCGACCAGCACGAGCAGGGACACGGCGGCCAGCCCCCAGGTCCAGATCACGGTTTCGAGCGCCCGTTCGTGCGCCTCGCCCGTGGCCGGCGACCACGCGGCGCGCAGCAGCGTGCCGACGCCGATCGCCAGCAACACGGCGGCCAGCGCGGTGCCGGCGCCGGGGAGCCACCAGAACACGAAGAACTGCGCGTAGCAGACGATCCCCACCGCGGCGAGCCCCGCGAAGGCGCCCATGCGCTGGCCGAACCGGCGCGCCCCCAGACGGGCGCCGGCGAGCACCAGGCCCGCGAGCGCGGACCACGCCAGCAGCAGCAGCGCGAGGCGCACGAACACCGATTGCTTGACGACCGCCAGACGGTCGACCGCGAACGGCGTGCCGACGGCGATATACGCCGAGGTGCTGGTCGACTGGGCCATCAGCCTGACCGGCCCTTCGCAGCCCGTATCCGCCGGCGTCAGCAGCACCTCCGACCATTGGGTGTTGGTGCGTCCGGTCGCCACCAGCACCCGCTTGCGGTCGCGCAGGCACTCCAGGAACAGCGCCACGCCGGGCTCGCCGGCGAATCCGCGATAGGGCACCACGAATGCGGGCGGCGCCGTGAACGGAGCGCTCGCGATCGTGCCGGTGACGTTGCCGACGCCGGGCTTCCACGATTGCAGGAAGCGCGCATCGGGAGAGGTACGGATGGCTTCGCGCACTTCGCTGGTCGCGGGGGTGACCGGCGTGAAACCGCCCGCGACCGACCATCCGGTCGGCGGCACCAGCGCGCGCGGCGCCTGCTCGGGCCAGCCGAGCAGCGCCAGCAGCGCGAGCGTCGCCACCGCGATCAGCACGACCGCCGCGCGACGGAGTGACCGCGCATTCACGCGATGCGCTCCGTGCCCGCGCCCAGCGCCTCGCGCGCGAGGGCGGCGCCGGTGGCGAAACTCTCGTTGATCGAACGATCCTCGGGGTAGTAGTACGAGGTGTCGGCGATGAACAGCCCGTCCAGCGGCGTGCGCATCGCCGGCAGCATGTCGTAGAAGCCCGGCGGGCAGATCGGCTGCGCGTATTCGTAGCGGTGACAGTGGCGGGCCAGCACCCAGTCGGCGCGGAATTCGGGGTTGATGCGGCCGAGATAGCCGATCACCTCGTCGATCAGTTGGTCGTTGGCGTGCGACCACTTGGGGTGGGTGCGCGGCATGTAGAACGGTGCGTAGAGGATGTGCGCGCCGGTGCCCGGATTGAGGTTCGAATACTCGATGAGGCCGGGGATCTCGATCGCCGGATCGTTGATGTTCAGCCAGAAATTGCCGGTGAGCGGCCTGGCCAGCTTCAGGATCACGCAGGCGACCGGGATGTTGTGCAGCGCCCGGATCCGCGCCAGGTAGTCCTCCGGCAGCATCGGCGCAAGCGCCGGCACATAACGCAGCGGCATCGTCGACAGCACGCCGCCGGTGGGTCGGGCCTCGCCGCCGACCATGACCGCGCGGACGCGGCCGTCCTCGACCACCACCTCGCCGACCGGCTGCGCCAGATGCACGCGCCCGCCGAGCGCGAGGATCCGCGCATGCAGCGCGGCGAGCACGCGCTCTGAGCCGCCTTCGAGGTACCCCAGCGACTCCTCGGTGAGGCTGCGCCGCGACAGCGCGATGCGCTTGATGCGGGTACCGATCCACGCCGCCGAGAGATGGTCGGTGTACTCGAAGAACTTCAGCCGGAACACGCGATGCCACAGCACCTCGTACGCGCGCTCGCCGAGCCAACGCTTCAGCCATGCGGTGGCGTTGACGCGGTCCAGCCGGCGCCAGTCGGTCTGGCGCTTGGTCCACAGCACATGCAGGGCGTAGCGCAGCTTGTCGATGAAGCCGAGCGCAGGAAAGCGCAGCAGCGCCATCGGCGTGCCCCATGGATGCAGGGTGCCGTCGTGGAAATACCCCATCTTCGTCGCGGTCCATTTCAGCGCGTCGGTCAGGCCGAGGCGGCCCAGCACGTCGAACAGGGCGAAGTCGGTCCTGCAGATGAAGTGGTAATAGCGCTCGATCGGCGTGCCGTCGAAATCGAAACTCGCCGACATGCCGCCGAGGCGGTCGTCGCGCTCGTACACGTCCACCTCGTGGCCGGCTTCGAGCAGTTCGAGCGCGGTCATCAGTCCCATCGGGCCTGCGCCGATCACGGTGTAGTGCACGGAACGATCCCCCTGGCGCGTCAGCGACGCAGCACGACGCTGGAATAGGTCGGATGGGCGAAGGCCTCGCGGAAGGCCTCCTCGAGCGGGGTCTGGCGGACCCCGAACACCGCCTCGGTGTCCACCCCGGTGAACTGGTCGCCCGCGGTCAGCGCCGTGAGCTGGTCGGCGGTGAACGGCGGCTTGCGGCTGAACAGCGCGTACACGCGCAGCAGCGTCGCGAACAATCCGATCGGGATGTGCAGCAGCAGCGCACGCGCGCCGGTGACGCGCTTCATGCTGCGGATGATGTCGACGTAGTCGATGCGCTGGTCGCCGACGATGTCGTACACCGCGCCGTCGGGTCGGCGCTCGATGCACACCGCGATGCAGCGGCAGAAGTCGCGTTCGTACAGCGGCTGGCGCATGAAGCGGCCATCGCCCGGAATCGGAAACACCGGCGTGCGCGCCAGGAAGCGCGACAGCCAGCCGAGGTGCTTGGGATCGAACCATCCGAACATCAGCGTCGGGCGCAGCACGCAATGGCGCAGGCCGGACTCGACCACCATCCGTTCCTGCGCGGTCTTGGTGCGGGTGTAATCGTCCTTCGCCACCGAATTGACCACCGAAGAGCTGATGTGGACCACGAAGCCGACGCCGTGACGCCGGCAGGCCTCCAGCACCCGACCGGTCGCGACCAGATTGTTGCGGTCGAACAGCTCGGCGTGCTTGCCGGTGATCTGCGCGTGCAACTGCACCACCACCTCGGCGCCGGCGAACGCGTCTTCCCAGGCGCCGCGCTCGGCGAGGTCCGCGTGGAGGGTTTCCACGCCCGGGTTGAGGCGGGCGAGGATCGCGAGATTGTGTGCGTGTTTGTCGATGGCGACGATGCGCCCGTAGCCGGCGTTGCGCAGCTCGAGCACGAGGTTCTGGCCGACGAGGCCGGCGGCCCCGGTGACGATGATCTTCTGTTGTCGCATCGGGCGCCCGTCGGCGTCGCCTGGGAGGAGCGGCATCATAGCGCCAGCTTCCGGAACAGCCATTCGGGGATCGCCTTGATGATCGCCATCACGCCCCACCAGAAGCGCGGGACATAGGCCACCGCGGCGCGCCGCTCGATCGCCGCGACGATGCCGGCCGCGACCACGGCGGGCGTGGCCCACAGCGGCCCCTTGCGGAAGGCCGCGGTCATCGGCGTGTCCACGAAGCCGGGCTTGATCGCCAGCACGTTGATGCCGCGCGGCCGCAGTCGCTGACCGAGGCCGGAGAGGAAGGTCGTGACCGCCGCCTTGGCGCTGCCGTACAGGTAGTTGCTGGCGCGCCCGCGATCGCCGGCGACCGACGAAATCACCGCCAGCGTGCCGCCCTCGGCCAGTCGCGGCGCGATCAGCGTCGCGAGGCGGATGGTCGAGGTGCCGTTGGTGGTGAACTCGCGCACCGCGGCGTCGGCCGAGGCTTCGCAGTCTTCGCGCGACGGCAATGTGCCGTGCGCCACCAGCACCACATCGAAACCGTCCGCGAACGTCCAGGCCGCATCGATCGCGCGGTCCTGCGCGGGATGATCGTCGACATCGAGGACACGGGTGGCGACCTCGGCCGCGCCGCGCACCCGCAGGTCGGCCGCGATCGCGTCGAGCCGCCCGGCATTGCGGGCGACGAGGTACAGCCTGGCGCCGCGTTGGGCGTAGAGGCGGGCGGTGGCCTCGGCGATCGCCGAGGTCGCGCCGATGACGAGGACGCGGGTCATGAGGGCTCCATCACCCGGCGCCACAGGCCGGACGAAAACGAGGGGTCGAGATAGGGCAGGAAGGCGTCCAGCCGCGGGAACGAGGCGCGGAACATCGCCGGCGCCATGCGCGCGTCCTTGGCCGGATACAGCGCGCCGCCGGCTTCGGCGACGATCGCATCCAGCCGGTCGAGCAGGGCGAACAGCCGTGGGCCGGTGTTGGGGAAGTCGAGCGCGAGCGTGGTGCCCGGCCGCGGAAAGGACAGCAGGCCGGCCGGCGCACGATCGCCGAACTCCTTGAGCACCGCGAGAAACGAGCCCATGCCCGCGCGCGCGATCGCATCGAGCATCGCCGCCAGCGCGTCGGGCGCCTGTTCGGGCGGCACCACCGACTGATGCTGCAGGAACCCCCTGCGGCCGTAGGCGAGGTTCCATCGCCGGATCGTGTCCAGCGGGAAGAAGAACGGGGCGTAGTGAACGGTCGAGGCGCGCGGTCGTCGCGGCGCGCGCAGCACGTAGGCGGTGTTGAAGATGCGCAGCGACAGCGGATTCACCAGCGAGAACGGGGGTGCGACGGGCAGGGTCCAGCGTCGCGACGGCGCCGCCGCAGACGCGTCGCGCAATCCATCGGCATGTCCATCGGCATGTCCATCGGCATGCCGGCCGCGATGGAACACGCCGCGGCCGAGCCGGCGTCCGCGCGCGAGGCAATCGATCCAGGCGACCGTGTACTCCCACTCGCCCGCCGCCGAGCGGCTGAGCCGGAAGAATCCCGCCAGATCGTCGAAGCGTTCGGACTCGGCGCGCACCAGCGGCCCGGAGATCCGGCGCAGTTGCAGTTCGGCCCACGGGATCAGGCCGGTGAGGCCGAGCCCGCCGACGGTCGCTTCGAACCAGCC
>JBIJAD010000234.1:0-6347 GCA_044345955.1 Lysobacteraceae bacterium | reverse complement strand
ACCGTCCGCGCAGGCCGGGCCGGTTGCGGTCGCGGCCCCGGCAAGCTGAACGGGCACGCGCTCAGCCGGCATCCCAGACGCAGCGACCGGCCTTCTTGCGGATCGCGGCCAGGCGCTGTTCGTGGGCGGCGAGTTCGGCCTCGCTCGCGCGCACCCGCGGCCGTACCGCGGCGGTGGCGTCCGCCGAGGCGAACATCGCCGGCACCGCCACCGCGCCGCGACTCTCGCCGTCGCCGTCGCCGCCGAAGCCGATCTCGCCCTGGCCCGAGGTCAGCGCGAGATAGACCTCGGCCAGCAACTGCGCGTCGAGCAGCGCGCCGTGCAACTGACGATGGGCGTTGTCCACGCCGAGCCGGCGACACAGGGCATCCAGCGAGTTGCGCTGGCCGGGATAACGCTGTCGGGCCAGTTCCAGCGAGTCCTCGACCCCGCGCACGCGATCGCGCAGGCGGCCGTAGTGCGGGCCCAGCAGCGAGAGTTCGTGATCGAGGAAGCCGACGTCGAACGCGGCGTTGTGGATGATCAGTTCGGCGCCCTCGACGAAGGCCAGGAAAGCGTCGGCGATCTCGGCGAATTTCGGCTTGTCGGCGAGGAATTCGAGGGTCAGACCGGTCACTTCCTGCGCCCCGGGCTCGAACTCGCGTTCGGGATGGATGTACTGCTGCCAGGTGCGTCCGGTCGGGCGGCGCTCGAGCAGTTCGACGCAGCCGATCTCGACCACGCGGTTGCCCTTCTTCCACTCCAGACCGGTGGTTTCGGTGTCGAGGACGATCTGTCTCATGCGCGGGAGGTGTCCTGCTGGAAAACCTGCGCCTGGGTGCGTGCGAGCACGTCGACGCGTTCGTTGTCGGGATGACCGGAATGGCCTTTCACCCAGTGCCAGTCGATGCGATGGCGCTGCGCGGCGGCGTGCAGGCGTTCCCACAGGTCACGGTTCTTGACCGGATCGCCGCCGGCGGTGCGCCACTGTCGTCGTACCCAGCCGGGCATCCATTCGGTGATGCCCTGACGGACGTACTGCGAATCGGTATACAGCGCGACCACACAGGGGGCGCGCAGCGCTTCCAGCGCCATGATCGCGGCCATCAATTCCATCCGGTTGTTGGTGGTGTGGGCCTCGCCGCCGGCGACCTCGCGCTCGGTGCGCCCGTGACGCAGCAGCGCGGCCCAGCCGCCGGGGCCGGGGTTGCCGAGGCAAGCGCCGTCGGTATGGATTTCCACGAACTTCATCGCAGCCAGACTCACGCGGCGGGCACTCCGTCCACCAGGGGCAACAGCCGCGTCCGCGGCGAGGGCATCGGGGTCATCGGGATCGTGCGTTTCTCGGCGCGCTGCAGATAGGCCGCACGCAGCCCCGGCCCGGACTGCAGGCTGGGCGAAGCGGTCGGCGACCACTGCGGACCGACGCCCTGGGCCGTGGGTTCGGGAGTCAGCCCTGCCTCGGCCAGCCGCCGGCGCCAGTGCGACGGGTCGCGGGCCTGCAGGCCGCGACCGCGCCAACGCAGCCGGAACGGCGAATGCGGATTGAGCGCCAACAGCGCCAGACGGCCGCCCGGCACCAGCACCCGTGCGCATTCCTCGATCAGGGCGAGCGCGGCGGGCTCCGGGCCGAGCACATGCTGCAGGACGACGGCACCCAACGACTCGCTCGCCAGCGGCAGCGGCAATGCGCAACGCACGCCGCCGAGCCAGCCGCGTTCGTCGGGCACCAGACGCAGGCCGCGCCCCACGGGCACGTCGGCAGGCCCGGGCAGAGTCGGCGCCAGCCACAGCCAAGGCAGGCCGACCACCGGATGCGCGGCCAGCGCATCGGCAACGGCCGTGTGCTCGCTGTCCAGCACCGCCTGGCCGGCCGGAAGCAGGAACCACTGCATCGCGGCGTCGGTCGGGGCTTGGTGTGACAATGCAGGCATCGCGCCATTGTAAGCGCGCCCGAGTCCCCGCCCGTCATGCAACTGCTGCCCCTGCCCGCCTTCGACGACAACTACCTGTGGATGCTGACCGCGGACGACGGCCGCGCGCTGGTGGTCGATCCGGGCGATGCCGGGCCGGTCCTCGCCGCCGCCGACGCCGGCCTGGAGGTGATCGCGGTGCTGGTCACGCACCACCACGGAGACCATATCGGCGGCCTGGAGGCCCTGCGCGCGCGCTGGCCGGCGCTGCCTGTCCACGCCCCCGCGGACCCGCGCATCGGCGCAGCGACCGCGCGGGTCGGCGAGGGCGATCGGGTGCAGGTCGGGCCATGGGCCTTCGAGGTGCTGGAAGTCCCCGGCCACACCCGCAGCCATATCGCCTTCCATGGCCCCGACATCGGGACCGGCCACGGCATCGGCGTGCTGTTCTGCGGCGACACCCTGTTCAGCCTCGGCTGCGGCCGGCTGTTCGAAGGCACACCGGCGCAGATGCTGAGCTCGCTGGATCGCCTCGCTGCCCTGCCCGATCCGACCGCGGTCTGTTGCGCCCACGAATACACCGCCGCCAACGCCGCGTTCGCGCTGACCGCGGACCCGGACAACGCCGCGCTGCAGGCGCGTGCCGCCGCGGTGCGCAGCCTGCGCGGGGAAGGCCGCCCCACCCTGCCCTCGACCATCGCGCTCGAACGCGCGACCAACCCCTTCCTGCGCTGCGACACGCCGGCGCTGCAGGCGACGATCGCCGCGCGTCTCGGTCGCGCACCTGCGGATCGGGTCGAGACCTTCGCCGAGCTGCGGCGCTGGAAAGACGGCTTCCGCGCCTGATCGTATCTCCGTACGGCAGCCGATGGTCGGGCGTGCATGGCACACTAGGGGTTCCGATCCAGTCACGAGACGAATCATGGGGTTTCTGCAGGGCAAGCGTGCGCTCATCACCGGCATCGCCAGCGAACGATCGATCGCCACCGGCATCGCCGAAGCCATGCAACGCGAAGGCGCCGAGCTGGCCTTCACCTATCAGAACGACAAACTGAAGTCGCGCGTGGAAAGCGCCGCCGCCGAGTACGGCTCGGACATTGTGCTGCCGCTGGACGTGTCCGACGACGCCCAGATCGCGACCTGCTTCGAGCAGCTCGGCAAGCGCTGGGACGGCTTCGACATCCTGATCCATGCCATCGCCTTCGCCCCGCGCGAAGCGATCGCCGGGCAGTTCCTCGACGGTCTGACCCGCGAGAACTTCGCCATCGCCCACGACATCTCCGCGTATTCGCTGGCGGCACTGGCCAAGGCCGCGCGGCCGATGATGCAGGGCCGCAGGGGCGCGATCCTCACGCTCTCCTACCTCGGCGCCGAACGCGCCCTCACCGGCTACAACGTGATGGGCGTGGCCAAGGCCAGCCTCGAATCCAGCGTCCGCTATCTGGCCTGCAACCTCGGCCCGGAAGGCATCCGCGTCAACGCGATCTCGGCCGGCCCGATCAAGACCCTCGCCGCCGCCGGCATCGCCGGCTTCCGCAAGATTCTCGGCCACGTCGAGGAGAACGCGCCGCTGCGCCGCACCGTGACCATCGAGGACGTCGGCAACGTCGCCGCGTTCCTGTGCTCGGATCTCGCCTCCGGTGTGACCGGCGAGATCACCTACGTGGATGCCGGCTACAACATCCTCGGCATGACCGGAATCGACAAGAACTGAGTGGGCCAGGCGCATCCGCCGCGTCCGCGACGCAAACGAAAAAGCCCGGCGATGCCGGGCTTTTTCGTTGCGCCGACGCTTCCGTGGCAGATCGGGTCAGAGCCGATCCATCGCGATGTCGACCTTCATGCCCTTGCGCAGGGCCTTGCCGACCGAAACCGCATCCTGTTCGCCGATCCGCGGCCCGAGGTCGCGCAGAAAACCCGCGCGCATTTCCGCAGTGACTTCGTTCTCGTCGGCCTTGCCCACCCCGGTCACCTCGAACAACACCAGACGACCGTCGGCGGTCGCGCTCCGACCCGGCGCAACCTTGCCCGCCGCCGGCGCCGGCACCTGGAAATAGGCCTCGGACGCGCGGGCATCGGGCACCGGCGCATTGCGCGGCACGCCCGGCACGCTGGTCACGACCCAACCCTTCTCGGTCGCGATCGCATTCAGCGACTCGCCCTTCTTCAGTCGCGCCAGCACGGCCTCGGCCTCGGCCTCCACCGCCTTGCGCGCGCGATCGGCGCGGATCGCGGCGACGACCTGGGCGCCGACCTTCTCGAGCGGTTGCACCTGTTCCGGCGTGTGCTCGACCACCCGGATCACGACACTGTGATTGGGCGCGATGTCGACCGGATCGCTGGCGTTGCGGCTCTGGATCAGATCCTCGGAGAACGCGACCCGCTGCACCGCCGGCGAAGCGGCGATGCCGCTACCCTGGCCGCGCGCGAACGGGCCGATCCGCTGCACCGAGAGCTTCACGCTGCGCGCGGCCGGACCCAGCGAACCCGGCGCCTTCAGCACTTCGTCCACCAGCGTGCCGGTGATGTCGTTGTAGGCGCGTTCGCGTGCGGTCTCGGCGACCAGACGCTCCAGTTCCGGCCGCGCCTGCTCGAACGGAATCGTGCTGCCCGGCTTGATCTCGCGCACCTGGATGAGATGCCAGCCGAACTCGGTCTTGACCGGCCCGGCGACCTGCCCGCCGGCGGTCGCGAATACCGCGTCCTCGAACGGCTCGACCATCTGGCCATTCTGCGCGACCCAGCCCAGATCGCCGCCAGCATCCTTGGACGCGTCCTCGGAATGCTGGCGCGCGAGCGCGGCGAAATCGCCGCCGGCACGCACCTGCTTCAGCAGGTCCTGCGCCTTGGCTTCCGCGGCCTTCTGCGTCGCGGCGTCGGCATCGGCGGCGACCTTGATGAGGATGTGCGAGGTCAGACGCTGCTCGGGCTCCACGAACCGGCCCTTTTCCTGGTCGTAACGCTCGCGCAGCGCGGCTTCGTCGGCCGGCGGCGGCTCGGGCAGGGTCGCGGCGTTGACCTCGACGTATTCGATCGTCACCGTCTCCGGCGCGCGGAAATCCTGCGGATGCGCCTTGTACCAGGCAACGATCTCGTTCGCCGGCACCGGCGCGCTGTCGACCGGCGGCGACGGCAGCACCGCGTAGGTCACGTCGCGCTTCTCGCTGAGCAGCGAAATCAGGCGCTGCCCCTCGCTGTTGGTCACGAAGGCGGAACCGGCCAGGCGCGCGGCCAGCAACTGCTGTTTCAGGGTCTCGCGGATCTCTTCCTGGAACTGCACCGGCGTGCGCGCCGGCTGTCCGGACGCGAGCATCAGGCGATAGCGCTGCTGGTCGAAACGGCCGTCGACCTGGAATTCCGGGAACGACTGGATCGCCTTGGTCAACTGGGCATTGCCGATCGCGAGCCCGCCGCGATCGACCGCCATGCGCATGATCCGCTGATCGATCATGCGATCGATGATGTTGCGCTTGTTGTCCTCGCTCTCGAACGCGCGCGCATCGAATTCCTCGCCGGCGAACTGGCGCTGCTGCTGGCGCTGACGCTCGAATTCGCTGCGGAACTCTTCGACGGTGATCTCCTCCTCATGCCACACGGCTTTGCGCACCACCCACCAGTCGGGCGCCGAGGGCCACCAGGCGGGCGGTGCCTGGATCCGCGCGGCGAAGGTCTCCGTGCGCTGGAACAGATACTGCTCCATGCCGAAGAAGGCGAACGGGATCATCAACAAGCCGAGGATGATGGTGGCGATCCAGCCGGAGGATTTTTCGCGAAGGGCCTGCAGCATTGGCGAGCGTAGCCGTGAGAGGAGCCGGCTAGTGTAGCGGCTGGAAGGCCGTTGAAAACAGCCGGTCGGCGCGGTCGGGGGCGGTAGCGGCGCGGACGCGGGTGCGTTCCGGCGGCCTGCCCGGAGGCCCTCGGGCATGCCCGGGCCGGTCCGCCCGGGCCCCGGAAACGCAAAAGGCGCCGTTTCCGGCGCCTTGGCTGCCTCACCCTGGGGGGGCTTGGCGGGAGACCTGTGTCTCGCTGGATCCTTGGGGAAAGTGGCGGAGTGGACGGGACTCGAACCCGCGACCTCCGGCGTGACAGGCCAGCATTCTAACCGACTGAACTACCACTCCGCTGTGCGATCCCTCTTGTCCGCCCTGCGGCGAACGGCGCGCATTCTAGCGCAGGTCGGCGGTGAAAAGGAATACCTCGTCATCGGTTTCGGGAAATTCCGATACGAGGCCTCATACCGCCTGTCGCCGGTTGGTGGGTGCTGAGGGGATCGAACCCCCGACCCTCTCCGTGTAAAGGAGACGCTCTACCGCTGAGCTAAGCACCCGAGCCGGAAACGGGATTCAGTTGACGGCGTCCTTGAGGGCCTTTCCGGCCTTGAACACCGGGCTGTTCGAGGCCGGAATGCGGATTTCTTCCTTGGTCTTCGGGTTGCGACCGGTGCGCTCGGCGCGC